>SWDL01000226.1 GCA_005116795.1 Nitrospira sp.
GAAGAATCCACCCCATCCCGGCTTTTCAGTGCGCGTGGACTGTCTGGAGCCGCATGGGTTGAGCGTGACCGAAGGGGCGAAGGTCCTTGGTGTGTCGCGGTCGGCGCTGAGTCATCTGGTGAACGAGAGTGCAGACCTGTCTTGGGATATGGCTATTCGCTTGGCCAAGGCGTTTGGCAGTACGCCGGAGGGATGGATGCGGTTGCAGTTTCAGTATGATGCGGCCCAGGTGGAAGAACGGGCCAAAAAAATCAAAGTGAAGACTTTTGCGGATGCAGTTGGTGTGTGAGGAGCGATATTGACAATGACAAACCTTGACGGGTTAGGGCTGCTCGATCGCGATGACCTGATCGCCATGGTCAAGCGCATGGTGAACGGGGGCGCGAGCCTGAGTTTTCACGGAAAGCGTACTCCGTGGAGATCGCACGAAGAGTACAACCTCGCGTGACGCGGCGGCAAAGGACGGGAAAGAGCCGAGGCGAATTGTCCGCGCTACCGGGAAATTAACAAGAAGAACAGGATGACACCTTTCTTCATAGCAGCCGTGATTGCGGCGGCGCCATTCGTCTTTTGGTTTCTTAGGCGACGAGCAAAGACGTGCGCAGGCAGAGATCGTCCGGAGAGGATCCCGGCAATAAGCGCCTTGAACGTGGATCATATCAATACCGCGACACTCGAGGTTGCGCACCTCCCAGATAGTCTGGCTTCGGTTGAGGCAGAAGAAACGCCTGGCAAGGCGGCAAAGGAGAAGCCGGAAGAGGAGCCGCCAGAGGCATTCCACGCAGCTGATTCGGCCCAATCTCAGGGTAAGCAGGATACTTCAACCCAGCAAAATGGTGAATCACACCCGTCCGAAGAAGATAATGACGCGACGACTATTGCCGGTGACCAAACTGCATCAAGCGAACAAATCCTGCAAGCACATACTGAAATTTTTCCGGA
>SWDL01000227.1 GCA_005116795.1 Nitrospira sp.
CCTCCTTGGCGCGGCGGAGGGCGTCTTCTGCTTGTTTCCGCTCGGTGATATCGAACATCACACCCCGGAGCGCGACGGCCCGATCTCCCTGTACCACGACAGTGACCAGGTCTCTCAGCCAGACCGTGCGGCCGTCTGCAGCGATCATCCGGTATTCGACTTGGTGGTCTTGCAGCGCGGCGGTGGACGAGAGGCAATACGAGACGGCCTGATCGCGATCATCGGGATGAAGATGGTCACGCCAGAACGTCGGGTCCGAGAGCCACTGTGTGCGCGGATAGCCGAGGACACGCTCGGCATACCGGTTGACGAACGTCATGTGAAAACTTTGCGCGTCCGCCTCCCACACGATGCCGTCCACGGAATCCACCAGCGCTTCAAACTGCGCCTGCGACTCCTTCATCGACGTGTGCGCCCGCCACCGCTCGATACAGTGGCCGATCTGGCTCCCGATGACGGTCATGAGGGTAATCAGCTCAGGGTCGGGAGGTCTGACGTCTCGAGAGAAAAATTCCATGACACCAAGGGTCTCCGCTCCGAGGCGGATCGGAAAGGCGAAGGCTCCGTGCAATCCCTCCTGGACGGCCACCGGCGCGGGGGGGAAATTCGGATCCTCGGTCACGTCCTCGATCCAAGCCGGTACGCCGGATTCCCAGACTCGTCCGGGCAGTCCGATGCCGGGAGCAAATGTGGTTTGCCTGCTCACCGCGACGAAGGCCTCAGTTTCCAGTCCGGGCCGGTTCCAGATGGCCTCGAAGTGGAGCACGGAGTCTTGCGGAGCCAGCCCCCAAATCTGTCCCACATCCCACTCGAGGCTTTCGCAGATCGCTTGCAGGATGGGTGAGGAGGCTTCCTGGAACCCGGGAGTCCGAGCCATGATGTCCGTAACGCGGAACTGCGTGAGCAGCCGCTGCTGCGTTCGGATGCGCCCCGTGATGTCCCGCGCAAACGCGTTGAAGATCGTGCGGCCGTCGCATTGGGCCGTCGTGATCGATAGCTCAATGGGGATTTCATGGCCGTCGCGGTGCAGGCCGGTCACTTCGATTTGCCGCCCGATGATCCGGCTGTCCCCGGTCTCCAGATATCGCGTGAACCCCCCTGCGTGGGCGTCACGGAAACGCGGGGGGATGATGAGCGCGGCGAGGGGTTGACCCACCGCTGCGAGCATGGGCCATCCGAACAGCTCTTCGGCGCGCGTATTCCACCCGAGGATCAGGCCCTTGGCGTTCATCGAGATGACGGCGTCGAGCGCCGTATTCACGATGAGCGTGGCGCGATCCTCGCTTTCCTGCATTCGCTGCTGCGCCGCCGTGGCCCGCGCCGCCTCGATTTGGGCCACGCTCCACTGCCGCCGGAGGCGATCGGAGGACCAGACCAAGCCGAGAATCAGCGGGAGGACGACGATGGCCCCGGCCGCCGCAATCTTCCAGAGAATCGAACGGACCGGCATCAGGATGTCGGCCTCGTCCATGCGGAGGAGGACGACCCAGCGGAGCGCGGCGTGGTGCCACGAGCCGTGGGTCCGAGCGAATCCCGTGACGACCGGCACATGCCGATGGAGATGACGTTCTTCGACGAAGCCGGATGATGTCTTCTGACTGGCCAAGGCCGATAATGCGCCCATCTGGAGCACATTGACGTTCTCTTTGTGGAAAAGGTCCGAGTCGATGAAGGCGCGGCCATCCTCCGTCAGGAACTGGTATTCCAAGTTCTTGAGCGAGGGGCGTGTTTTCTGGAAGGCGA
>SWDL01000151.1 GCA_005116795.1 Nitrospira sp.
CCTTTTTGAGCATCCTGCGTGGCTGTGCTGTGTCGTCTCACACCTCGATATCTGCAACGACCACAGGGGGCAAAATGAGTTTTTCCGCAGCCTGCTACGTCCGCGCGGCCGCTCTGGCCTGCCCGCGCACCTGCCGGTCTTGGACCAGGCGGGTCGCCAGGTCGAAAACGATCTTCTGGTGGAAGAGCTCTTCCTTGTCCGGCGGGATATCCGTGATGAAGGTCCGGAACCCGACCGCGATGTAGCGGGCGACGATCTCGGCGACCTCCCGGTAGTTGCCGACCAGGTAGGGGCAGAAGGTCTTGTAGTTTTGGAAGGGGACGAGCCAGTAGGGATAGCCCTCGGTCATCTCCTCCTTCAGTCCGGAGAGTTCCTTGTGCCAGACCGAATCGGAAATCTTGTCGGCCATCTGATGGGTGATCTGTCCTCGTCGATCCACTGGAAACCGGGCATGGGCAATCGTCCAGGCGTCCTGCTTGTTCTCCCGCGCCGTAATGCCGAGGCGAATGCCGAACTGCAGATCCTTCTCTAGGGGATTCTCCTCATAGAAGCTCGCGGGCTTGGGATAGCGCACGGCCACCGCCCCCAGCTTGCGCGCCGCCTGCATCCCTGCGTCGGAGGCGCCCGACATCAGGACCAGCGGGAGCAGATGCTTCGGCAGCAGCGGCTTCATTTTGAGACCATGGATTTCGTAGTAGCGCCCCGCATACGAGACCGGCGCGGTGCTCTCCAACAGATTCATGATGACCGCGGTGTATTCGGTCATGCGGTCGTAACGCTCGTCATGGGGCGTGAGGTCGTTCAACTCTTTCAGGTCGTTCGGGAAGGCGCCGGCGAGCATGTTGAGCGCGATCTGCCGCCCATAGAGATGGCCGAACGTAGAGATCTGTTTGGCGACCCAATAGGGGTGCATGTACACGGGTTGAACGGCCAGCAGCGGAATCAGGCGAACCGTGTGATCCATCACCACCTGGGCGAGGGACCAATTGTTGATCAGCGAGTTGTCGATATAGATCAGGATCCCCTTGAATCCGCATTCCTCGCTCCACCGAGCCACGTCCACGACCCGCCGGACATAGGCCGCGCCGCCCTCCTTATAGAATCCCGGCCGATCCACCACCTCATCGGATGTATTGCCCGGACAAGTCGTATAGAGTTCCAGCGTGACCCCGGCCCCCGTCGTCGGCATGCCTGCTCCTTTCGCCCGCCTTGCGCTCCGTACTCTGTGACCCAAAATGGTCAGACGCTTCACCCGGGTGAGAGTCCTTCGGCTGTGTACTCCGCAACATCCGTACCGGCGATGAGGGATGCAGAGATGTGAGAGATTTTCCCAATGAGACCGCTGACTTCACTGAGGATGACCGTCACGCCCATGTGAGAGAGCCTGTGGCAATCTTCCAGCCACTTGGACATGAAAGAAATGCCGCGAGATAAAGTCATGGAATGTGAAGGAGTTGCGCTGTCCAAGACTTTGGACGGTCATCTTTCAAGAATTGGGGCAAGAGGGGACAGAGACGGAGAGAACAAGGCTCGCGAGACCGGCGAAGGAGAAGGCTCGATTGGAACTCAGATCGTGGTCAGGCGGTAGGCGCGCAGTTTGTTGTACAGGTTGGCGCGGCTGATCTGGAGCAGTTTGGCCGCCTTTGCGCGGTTGCCTTCGGTCTGTCGAAGGGCCTCGAGTATGCGGAGCCGCTCGGCCTGTCCGGCGGCGTCGCGCGCGATACGCTTCAGGTCGGTCGGTGCGGGAGCAGAACCGATCGCCGCAAGGTTGGAACGTGCCAGCTCGGGCCCGGTGGTCGTGACCACGGCCCGCTCGATGGAATGCTGTAACTCGCGGACGTTGCCCGGCCATGGTGAGTCGGTCAAGGCGCGTCTGACCTCCGGGGACACCGACCGCAGGGGTTGTCGATGCCTCGCGCAGGACGCGGCCACAAAGTGGTCGATGAGCAGCGGGATGTCCTCCCGCCGGTCCCGCAACGGGGGGAGAGACAGCGGCAAGACTGCCAGCCGATAGTAGAGGTCTTGCCGAAAGCCCTTGGTCTTCACGAGCTCGGCCAGATCCTTGTTCGTCGCGGAAACGACCCGGACGTCGATCTTGCGGCCTCGGCTGCTGCCGACCGGCTTGATCTCTCCCTCCTGCAAGACCCGGAGGAGCTTGGCTTGAAAGGCCGGTGAGGTGTCGCCGATCTCGTCCAGGAAAATCGTGCCGCCGTCCGCCTCTTCAAAGAGGCCTTTGCGGGCGGTGACCGCGCCGGTGAACGCGCCTCTGACGTGGCCGAAGAGTTCACTTTCGAGCAACGATTCCGGCAACGACCCGCAATCCACCACCACGAAGGGATGCTCGCTTCGATCGCTCAGTTGGTGGATCGTCCGCGCCACGAGTTCCTTGCCGGTCCCGCTCTCGCCCTGGATGAGCACGGTGGCCTCGCTGTCGGCGACGAGACGGATCATGTCGAAGAGTTGCCGCATCACCGGGCTCCGACCGATGAGGGCGCCAAGATGCGCGTCGTAGGACTCCGAAGACGCCTGACTCACTATCGACGGCGCGCCGGTCCATGGCCCTCCCCGCCCTTTGAAGAGCACGAGGACGGAGCCGGTCTCGCCTTGACTCGTGACAAGCGGAAAGGCCTGGTGCATGCCGCAGGCCGTCCCATCACCACCGGTGGAACAGGAGACAGAGGAGACAACGGGGGACTCAAAAACCTTGAGGGCGGGACAGACACTGCAGGGATCTTGTCGTTGGACGAACGCTTCGTAGCACTTCGCCGGTCGCGCGTGGTCGGGGCTTGGGGCGTTCTCCGTCCACGCCGCTTCGTTGGCGTAGATGACGTTCCGATCTCGATCGAGCACGGCGATTCGGTCCGCCAGCCCCTGCGCCAGTTGCTTGATCGCCTCCATGCGCGCCGCAAGGATCGGATCACCGAAGGGAAGGGGAAGGTCGGATGTGGATGGAGATCCGGCCATCTCTGATTCTCAGAAATCAATGAACCGATGCGTCAATGACTCAATCTCGGACTTCTTTCGGAGCCCCATTGTGGTTGTGAATCAACTGCTTAATCGTCTGCTTCAGTTCGGCCATCCGAACGGGCTTCTCCACGAAAGCAGAGACCCCATATTCATAGGCCTGGGCTTTCGTCTCGGGATCGCCGAAGGCCGTCATCAGCACGATGGGAGTATGGGGGGCCAGGGTCTTGAGCCGGGCCACATAGTCGAGCCCCCCGGCCGGCATGCGAAGATCCGACAGGATCAGCGTGGGCCGGCACTGTTCCAGTTGCTCAAGAGCTGCGTGGCCGTCTTCGGCTTCGATGATCCGGAGACCCAAGTCCCACAACTCATCGCAGAGCAGGCTCCGCATATCCCGATCATCCTCCACGACCAGGAGCACCGCTTGTTGTTTAGCCTCCACGAGCTGTCTCCCTATTGGATTGAGGGCCTCCGAATAACTGGAAGTTAGTGCAATAATCACACCGCGATCATCGCAAACCGGCCATCACCAACGAAATTCCCAAGGATGTGATATTCCAAGAAAAAGTGAGGCTCCACCCCGGCAGCCATGGCGGCAGGCAGGAGAGGAACGCGACAGTGATCGAGAGACCTGTTGCGGAATGCCACAGATGGAAAGGGGCCCGAACTGATCACTGAACACCAGTTCAGGCTTTTGCAGTCGGCACCGTGATGGTAAAGGTCGTGCCTTTCCCCACTTCACTCTCGACCGAGATCGTGCCCTGATGTTCTTCGATGATCCCATGGACCACGCTGAGTCCAAGGCCCGTCCCCTTCCCCGCCTCCTTCGTCGTAAAGAAGGGGGTAAAGATTTTCGACTGCTGGTGGTTCGGAATCCCATGCCCGGTATCCGACACCGTCAGGATGATCCGATCCCCGTCGGATCTGAGGCCGAGTCGGAGCGTGCCCCCCTTGGCCATCGCATGGTCGGCGTTGAGCAACAGATTGAGCAGGACCTGGCTCATCTGGTCCGGATCGACCAGGGCCGGCGGCGGATCGGCCTCATAGTGCTTGATCACGTGCACGCGATGTTTCTGGAAGCGCTCCACCAACACTTCCACACAGTCGTCAATGGTGCGCCGGAGATCGGCGGGTCGTTGCTCACTGGGCCGACGCCGGGCCAGGGTCAGCAGTTGGTTCATAATCTTGGTGATCCGCTCGACCTGGGTCACGATGATCTGAAGGCCCTTCTTGGCTTGCTCGTCGGTCGTCCGCTGCATCAAGTGTTCCGCGCGCCCCAAGATGACGTTCATCGGCGTGCCGATTTCGTGGGCCATGCCGGACGCCAGCGTGCCCAACTCGGCCAGTCGCTCCGTCCGACGCAATTGCTCCTGTAGCCGCTTCTTTTCCGTCATATCCCGGACGATTCTCGAAGCGCCGATCACGCGCCCCTGTTCGTTCCTAATCGGAGAAATCGTCAGCGACACCTGAAGCGATTGGCCGTCTTTTCTGACACGCACCGTTTCGTATTGTTCGATGCTGTCGCCACGAGCCACCATCGCAAGGAAGTTTCGTTCCTTCTCCGCATCCTCTTTCGGGAGGAAGTCGCCCAAGGGGCGTCCGATCACTTCCTGCGCTGAAAAACCAGACACTTCCTCGGCCGCCCTGTTCCAACTCAGCACGAGTCCATCCAACGATTCCCCGATAATGGCATCCTCAGAAGACGCCACGAGCGACGCCAAGTGGGCCTGCGCTTCTTCCAGCCGTTTGCGCTCGCTGATATCGCGCAGGATGACCGTCAAATATTTGTCCCCCCCGACACCGACCTGGGAGATCGCCGCTTCGACCGCGAACTCCTCGCCGCCGGCGCGGAGCCCCCTCACCTGGCCCATCGCCCCCATCGTTCTGGTCGTCACACCTGAGCGGCCGAATTCCGCCACATGGCGCCGGTGCGCCTCTCGAAAACGAGCCGGAATGAACCGATCCATCGGCCGGCCGATCGCCGCCTGCGCCGCACACCCGAACATCTGCTCCGCCGCATGATTGAACAGCACGACGCGCTGGGAGTCATCCACGGTGATGATGGCATCCATGGCCGACTGGATCACCGTGTCCAGGTTGAGCTTCGTGCTCAGCAGACGGTCTTCGGCCTCGCGGCGGCCGGTCACCGCACCCAACAGGGCCGTGTCCGAGAGGGCGCGGGCTTCCACCGCCGCCTCTCGGGCTGTCTCGGCCTGCCGACGGTCGGAGAGAGATGCGGCGAGACTCGCGCGAATGTCCTTGCGGCTGGTCACCGTCCACACCAGTCCCCAGATGAGGACAAGCCCAAGACCGCGGTTGAAGAACGCGATCGGTGACTCAAGCCCCGCTGGAGACAGGAACGGCCTCGCCAACACCAACAGCGACATGATGGCGGTCACATAGAGGGGCGCGCTGGGATGAGGGAGACACACGGTCAGGAGCAGGGGAACGGCATAGAGCATCCAGACCGCGATGCCCAACGGGGAAAACATATCGAGGGCCAAGACGCCGACCGTAAGGACCGGGATCGCCCAAGGCGCGACACGTATCGCAAGACTGTCGACACCCTTCATGTGCAGACGGTCAGCATGAGGTGGTCATGCCTCGGAATGGGGCTTGCCTTCGATCTCGGCCAGCTTCCGATAGAGGGTTTTCCGGTCGATGCCCAAGACCTGGGCCGCCTGGTATTTGTTGCCGCCGGTCTTGTCGAGAATTTTCTGAATGTATTCCTGTTCGACGGCATGGAGGGGAAGCGTTCGCTCGGCGGCGTCGTCCAGAATGCGACGATCGACCCGTGAGCCCCGGACCATCGGCGGCAGATCTTCGGGCACGATCGTCTCGCTCCGCGCCAGGGTGAGCGCGCGCTCCACCACGTTTTCCAGCTCCCGCACGTTGCCGGGCCAGGCATAATCGATCAGGAGGGCCAGGGCCGACTCACTGAGGCCCCGGACCGGCTTTCGACCGGCCTCCGCGCATTTCTTCAAGAACGCGTCGACCAGCAGAGGAATATCCTCCCGGCGTTCGCGCAGCGGCGGCATACGGATCTCAATCACGTTCAGCCGATAATAGAGATCTTCCCGGAACTTCTTGGCCTTCACTTCTTCAACCAGGACCAGGTTCGTGGCCGCGATGATGCGGACATCCACCGCCACGGACCGCGTGGTTCCGACGCGCCGGATCTCGCGCTCCTGGATGGCCCGCAACAGCTTGGCTTGGAGCAGTAAGGGCAATTCGCTGATCTCATCGAGCAACAGCGTGCCTCCGTTCGCCTCTTCAAACAGCCCGCGTTTGTCCGCTTTCGCGTCGGTGAACGCGCCCCGCACGTGCCCGAACAATTCGCTTTCGAGCAATGGCTCCGGAATCGCGGCGCAATTCACCGGCACAAACGGGCCTTCGCGACGGCGGCTGTTGTAATGAATCGCCTTGGCCGCGAGTTCCTTTCCGGTGCCGCTTTCGCCGGTGATCAAGACGTTGGTCGTACTGTCGGCCACGCGTCGGATCAGCTCGAAGACCTCCTGCATCGGCTTGCTCTTCCCGAGGATCTGATGAAAGCTGTACTCCTTGTGCACGACCCGGCGCAGGTGATTCACTTCCCGGCGAAGCGCCG
>SWDL01000228.1 GCA_005116795.1 Nitrospira sp.
GACACACTCACGCGATCGACGCAACCGACTCACCATCGCACCAACTCAACGACGCTTCACGCTTCACGAACGACGTTTCACACTCTTCTGACGCCTCACGCTTCACGCTTCACGCCTTCCGTTTCACGTCTCACGTGTTTCAGCGGACTGCCCAACACCAGATCCGCCACCCGTTCTCCTCCGGCCACTTCCAAATCCTCCGGCACATTTTGGCCGGTGCTCAGGTACGAGAGCGGCAGCCCGCTGGTCCGGAGCAGACCGAACAAGCCGCCATACCCCCGCGTTTCATCCAGCTTCGTGAAGAGCAACCGGTTGATCGGGATGCCGGCGTAGCCCTTGACCCCGCCGACGAGATCCGACTCCCGGGTCGTGGCCGACAACACGAGGTGCGTTTCCAACGGATGGTCCAGCGACACGAGGTCGCGCAAGTCTCGTAGGCCGGCCTCATCCATCGGGCTCCGTCCGGCCGTGTCGATCAGAATCAGTTCCGACTTGCTCCGCCGCCGGATAAAATCCAGGGCCTCGCGCTTGGTGAGAGCCACATCCATCGTGACCCCGATCACCTTCGCGTACATGCGGAGCTGCTCCACCGCGGCCACCCGGTAGGTATCGAGGGTGATCAACGACACGCTGCGCTGCTCCTTCAGGGTGTAGTGCGCGGCGAGCTTGGCGATCGTCGTCGTTTTCCCGACCCCGGTCGGCCCGACGACAATGACCGTTTTCTTCTGATCGTTCCCGCTCAGCAGCGGACCGCTGACCTTGATGGAACGGGCCAGGGCGCGATGCACGGCCCGGCGCAAGGCCACGTCCGACTCGTCGTCCCCGACCTGGAGCATCGAGGCGGCCTCCGCGAGGACCTCCTCGGCGGTTCCCCCCTCAAGGCCTGCCCGGACCAGGTCGTGATAGAAGTGGGTCGCGGCAGGCGGCAGCCGCTTGAGGGACACTCGTCGCGGCGCCCTGCGCGGCTGCATGGTGGTCTCGATCAGGTCACGGAGCCCGCGCACTTCTTGCGCCAGTTGGGTCCACTCGGGAGCCGCGTGATCGTGAGGGCGCCCCCCGGTTTCGGCCGGCAGAGGGTCCGGTGACATCGTGGCTGTCGGCGTCCGAGGTCCGGACAGGGTCTCCTGGCTCACCGAGACCCGATCGGTCCGGGCCGAAGCCTGCTGCATGGACGACCGGAACGACTCTTGAAACTGCGGCTGGCGCGACGACCCGCCCGACGGCCGCTCGCCCTTCGTGTGGCCCTGCTGGTCGCTCTGCCTCGGGTCGAAGTCAATCGCCGCCGTCACCTCCACGACCGCGCGACCGAACAAGCCGAACATCTTCCCCTGCTGTTTGACGGACTTGGTGGAGAGAATCACGGCATCCGCCCCCAGCTCCTCCTTGATGGTCCGGAGCGCCTCGGTCATCGTCAGCGCCTGAAAGGTCTTAATTTTCATCCCTGTCTCCTCAACGTTTCACGCTCTTCAGACGATTCACGCTTCATGCCGCTTCCTCCATGGCGCGGACCGTTTCGACCGCTTTGACTTTGGCCATGCCGTCGATTTCCGCGTAGGAGAGCACCGGCACGGTCGGCATGATGCGATCGATCAACCGTCGCAGATGGCGTCGCACCCCCGGCGAACAGAGGATGACCGGCTGTTGCCCCTTGCCCACCATCCGTTCCCCGGCCTGCTTCAAGGCCCCCATCAACTTCTGCGACATCGCCGGTTCCAGCGCCCACTCCCCAGACTGGTTGCCGGAGGCGGAGAGCTCGGCCAGCTTGCGATCCAGTCGTGGATCGAGGGCGATCACGGGCACAAGTCCGTCCGGGTTCATGTGCTGGCGCGTAATGCTCCGCGCCAGCGCCTGTCGCGCCGCTTCGGTCAGAATCTCAGGATCCTTCGTCACGCCGGCATGATCGGCCACCGCTTCGAGAATCGTCCGCAGGTCGCGCACCGCCACGCGCTCCCGCAAGAGATTCGCCAGAATTCTGACGACCGCGCCCAACGGCAATAAGTTGGGGATCAGCTCCTCCACCACCTTGGGATGGGTCTTCGCCAGCTCGTCCACGAGTGACTGGACTTCCTGACGACCCAACAGCTCATGGGCATGTCGCTTGATGACTTCCGACAGATGGGTCGTGATGGCGGAGCTGGCATCGACGACGGTGTAGCCGGCCATCTGAGCCTGCTCCCGATTGCCCTCCGGCACCCACAGCGCCGGAAGGCCGAAGGCCGGCTCTTTCGTGGGAATCCCTTGCACGACGTGTTTCTGCGCCGTTCCCGGATCGATGGCGAGCACATGGCCCGGCAAGACCTCGCTCCGGACGAGTTCCACCCCTTTCAAAAGCAGCGCATACTCGTTGGGACGGAGCTGCAGGTTATCCCGAATGTGAATGGGTGGAATCAGAAAGCCCATGGACTGGGCGGTCGTTTTCCGGAGCGCCTTGATGCGATCGAGCAACGTCCCGCCCTGCTCCCCGTCGACGAGATTGATCAGCCCGTAGCCCACTTGGACTTCCATGAGGTCCAGCGGGGCCACATGCGGCTGGGCCTCGACGGGTTTCGCCGCCAGGGCTTCAGCCGCACCCGGGGCCGCCGGCTCGGCCTGTTGGTGCTTGGCCTGTTCATAGGCCAGCCATCCCACCAGACTCCCCAGGATGAGGAAAGCCACGTGCGGCAGGCCCGGCACCAGCCCCAACCCGATCAGAATGGCCGAGGCCGTTCCCAGAGCCTTCGGCGAGACAAACAGCTGCTTGGCGATTTCTCCTCCCAGGTCGCCATCAGAGGCCGCGCGGGTCACGACCATACCGGCCGCGGTGGAGATGATCAGCGCCGGCACCTGCGTCACGAGACCTTCACCGACCGTCAGAAGGGTATAGGTCTGCAGCGCGTTGGCCACGCTCATCCCTTGTTGCAAGGCGCCGATGGTCAATCCACCCAGGATGTTCACCAAAATGATGATGATGGACGCGATGGCATCGCCCCGGACGAACTTGCTGGCCCCGTCCATGGCGCCGTAGAAGTCCGCCTCCTGCGCAATCGTCAGACGGCGCTTCCGCGCCTCGGCTTCATTGATCAAGCCGGCGTTGAGGTCGGCGTCGATGCTCATCTGCTTGCCGGGCATAGCGTCCAAGGTGAACCGGGCTGCGACTTCCGCCACGCGGCCGGCGCCCTTCGTAATGACCACGAAGTTGATGATGATCAGGATCGTAAAGACCACCAGGCCGACCGTGTAGTTGCCGCCCACGACGAAGTTGCCGAACGCCCGGATGACGTCGCCCGCCGCCGCCGTCCCCTCGTTGCCGTGCAACAGGATCAGTCGGGTCGCCGCGATATTCAGAGAGAGCCTGAACAGGGTGATCACCAGCAGCACGGACGGAAACACCGAAAATTCGAGCGGTTTCCGGATCTGCATCCCGACCAATAGGACCAGGATCGCCAGGGTGATGTTCAGCGAGATCAGCAGATCGAGGACGAACCGCGGCATGGGCAGCAGCATGATCATGAGGATGCCCACCACGCCGGCGGACATCAGCACATCCGGCTGCCTGAGCACCTTCACATCAAACATTGTGGTTTCGCCTGCAGCCATAGTGTTATTGAGTCATTGGTCCATCGAATCATTGTTTCATTGAGTCAATGACTCAATGATCACATCAGCAATTCGCGTTACGTCGACACCGTCTTGCCCTTTGCCCGGTACACCAGGGCCAGGACCTCCGCGACGGCGCGATAGAGGTCGGCCGGAATCTCCTTCCCGATCTCTACGAGCGTATAGAGGGTACGGGCCACGAATTTATTTTCCACCACCGGCACACGATGGGCCTTGGCCGTTTCCTTGATCTTCTCGGCCAGATACCCGGCGCCCTTGGCCAGCACCACCGGCGCGGCCATGTTCTTCTGGTCATATTGGATCGCCACCGCCAGGTGGGTGGGGTTGGTGATGACGACGTCGGCCTTCGGCACCGCCGCCATCATGCGCTTCTTCGCCATGCTCCGTTGCACGCCGCGGACTCGCGAACGGAGGATGGGGTCGCCTTCCGTTTCCTTGTGCTCCTGCTTGACCTCTTCCTTGGTCATCCGGAGGCTGCGCTCCCACTCAAAGCGTTGATAGGCGTAGTCGGCTGCTGCGAGCACGGTGATGACACCGCAGACCCAGACGGCCATCTTGAAGGCCAGCCAGGCCGTAGTGCTCAGCACGGCCGACACGTCCGCCGTGATCAGCTCCGGCAATGACGGCACATCGTTCTTCACGACCAGGACGCCGACGCCCCCGATAAAGACCACCTTAAGAATCGACTTGATCAACTCGACCACCGAGCGGAGCGAGAACAGGCGTGAGAAGCCGTTGATGGGATTCACCTTGGTAAAATCCCACGTGAAGCGTTCCGGAAAGAACATGAGCCCGGTCTGCAGGCCATAAGAGGCGACGCCGACCAGGGTAATCCCCAGCGCCACCGGCAGCACCAGGAGCAAGACCTCTTGCCCTCCCAGCACGAGCAACGTCTGCACGGTATCGGTGGTCATCGGATGCGCGCCGATCTCCGTGGTACGGCTGAACCACTGCCGCATGATGGCAGTCAGGCGCGCGGTGCCCCCGGCCGATAGGGCATAGATGATCAGCACGCCGCCGAGCAGCACGGTCGCCGTCGGGACCTCCCGGCTCAACGCAATTTGACCTTTTTTCTTCGCTTCCGACTTGCGACGGCCGGTCGCTTGTTCTGTTTTACTGGGATCGTGTTCTGCCATCGTCGGTCCCCAAACAGCCTTATCCTTTCCCCAACAACTCCATGATCTTTCCCAACACGCCTCCGAGATTCCGGAACTCCTCCTGGTAGACGCCGATCGTCAAGGGCATCGCCGCCCCCATGATCAGAAACCCGACCATGATCGTAATCGGGAAACTCAGGACAAACACGTTCAACTGCGAGACCGTGCGTCCCAGGATCGCCATCAGGAGATTGATCAACAGCATCGTCGCCATGACCGGCGCCGAGAGCTTCAAGGCAAGCACGAACATGCCTTGTGAATAGCGTAGGACGTCTTCCGCCAGGGAGGCGGACAACGTGGCCGCAAACGGCGGGACCAATTCAAAGGAAGCGGCGATCGCCTCAACGACCATGAAATGCGCATTGATCGACAAGAACACGAGTGAGGCCAGCAGGGTCTGAAAGTGACTGATCAACGGCACCTGAGCCTGGGCGGTCGGATCGAACAACTGCACCACGCCGAGCCCCATCTGCTGGCCCATCACTTCCCCGGCCAACTCAATCCCGGTGAACAGGATGCGCGCCGCCAGGCCGAGGGCCATGCCGATGATGAATTCAGATGCCAACCCTACCCCGGCCAGGTAGGGATCTTCGGGCATCAGCGGTGTCTTCACGATCGGCATCAGCACGAGGCCGATCGTCAGGACCAGTCCCACCTTTACTTGTAGCGGCACCACACGGCTGCCCAGAACCGGGAAGGCCGCTAAGATACCACTGACCCGAACCAGGATAGTCAGCAGGGCCTGGAATTGCGGAATCGCGTAGAGGACGAAGTTAGTCATTCGTATCTCGTCACTGGTGGGCGCAACAGGTGCTGAGTGCGAGACGGGAGAGAAACGTGCGAAAGGCGAGAAAGGGTGATCGTCCTCGTCGCGCCTTTCACGCCTTTCCCGCTTTTCTCGCGCATCCCGCCCGTCCCGCACTCCTCACGGTTCCCCGTTCGACGCTTCACGTTGGTTCTCTTCTAGTGCGCATATTGCGGGATGCTCAAGAGCATGTTCGTCGTGAACGAGACCAGCACCCCGATCATCCAGGGAAAAAATATCAGGAGGGCCACGAAGAGGGCCACGATCTTGGGGACAAAGGTCAAGGTGGCTTCATTGATCTGAGTCATCGCTTGAAACATGCTGACCAACAAGCCGACCACCAGACTGATGCCCAACATGGGGGCAGAGACGAGCAGCATGGTCTCAATCGCCCTCCGCCCGACCTCTGTCACCACTTCAGGTGTCATTGGTTACCTCGTGAAACGTGAAACGTCGTTCGTGAACCAATTCCGGAATCTGTCGATCTCTTGATCTGTCGATTGATCTGAATTTCAGGGCACTCGACGGATCATCAGATCAACAGATGTCTTCCGCTTCACGATTCACGTCTCACCCATGACGGTCATTGGAAACTTTTCACCATCGATCCCACGACCAGATACCACCCATCCGCCAGCACGAAGAGAATCAGCTTGAAGGGCAGCGAGATCACGACCGGCGGCAGGAGCATCATGCCCATGGACATCAGGACGCTGGCCACCACCATGTCGACGATCAAAAACGGAATGTAAATGAGAAAGCCGATCTGGAAAGCGATCCGCAGCTCGCTGAGAATAAACGAAGGGACGATCACGTGAATCGGGAGTGCGGCAGGGGAATCGGGCTTTGGAATCTTGGCCAATTCCACGAACAACTCCAAGTCCTTTTCCCGGACCTGCCGGAGCATGAAAGACTGGATCGGCGCCATTCCCTTGGCCCATGCGTCCTCCTGTGAAATCTGCTCCGCCATCAGCGGCTGCACCGCATCGGCCCAGATGGTTTGCCACACCGGCGCCATCACAAAGAACGTCAAGAACATCGCCAGACTGATCAAGATCTGATTCGGCGGCACCTGTTGGGTGCCGAGCGCCTGACGCAGAAACGACAGGACAATGAGGATGCGGGTAAACGAGGTCATCATGATCAACATCGCCGGCGCCATCGACAGCACGGTCAGCAGGGCGAGAACCTGGATCACCACCGCCGTCTGACCCCGCCCCTTGCCGCCCAGATCGATGGTGATGGAGGGACCTTCCGACGCGGCAGCGAAGCCGAAGGTTGAGGCTAAGGCTAAGGTGCCGGCTAAGGTGCCGGCGCAGATCAAAACCTTCTTGCGGGTCATGCTCGTGGTGGTTCCTCAACCTCAGCCTAAACCTGAACCTTTGAGTCCGTGCCGGCGCCGGCGAGGAGCCGGCGGATCTGCTCCGGGTCGGTGACTTTGCCGATGGGGACCAGATCGTCGGCGGTGACGCCCAACAGATGAAGCTCCCCGCAGACCGCCACGACGGCCACACTCTTCCGCGCTCCCAGATACCCGGTTCCCAGGACCCGGACCAAGGGTTCTCCTCCACGCGCCACCGCCCGCGTGCCCAGAAAGCGCCGACTCAGGAACACC
>SWDL01000229.1 GCA_005116795.1 Nitrospira sp.
CCCCGAGGCGCACACGGATTTCGTGCTGGCGCTGGTGGGAGAGGAGCTCGGGCTCTTCGGCACCACCGCAATCATGCTGCTGTTTGTTCTGCTGCTGTTGAAGGGGTTCCAGATTGCGGGCAACGCCCGCGAGCCCTTTGGACGCTACGTGGCGCTGGGTATCACGCTGCTGATCGGGGTGCAGGCGCTGGTCAATGCGGGCGTCGTGACGGGAGTCCTGCCGACCAAGGGGCTCACGCTGCCGCTGGTCAGCTATGGCGGGTCATCGCTCGTAGTCAGCCTGCTGGCCATCGGCATCTTGCTCAGCGTCTCGCGCGACCGGGAGCGACGCCGTCAGGGGAACAGGCATGGGCCTCGCGCCGGAACGGTATGAATGTCGTCTTTGCGGCCGGCGGGACCGGCGGGCATCTGTATCCGGCCATCGCGTTGGCGCAGGAGTTTCTCCGCCGCGATCCCGCGACGCGCGTGCTCTTTATCGGAACGACGAAAGGACTGGAAGGCAAGGTATTGGCGCACGAAGGATTCACGCTGAAGATGGTGACCGCGAAACCGTTCATGGGTGGAGGCCTGCGCCGTTCGCTGCAGGCGCTCGCTGCGTTGCCGCTCGGGGTCGGCCAGTGCCTGGGAATCCTGGGCGAGTCTCAGGCTCAGTTGGTCGTGGGGATCGGGGGCTATACCAGTCCGCCCGTGTTGCTCAGCGCGTGGTTGCGGCGGATTCCGCGGGTGATTCTGGAGCCCAACGCCTATCCCGGTCTGGCCAATCGGGCCATGGGACCCTTGGCCCAGCGCGTGTTCCTGGCCTTCGAGGCGGCCTCATCGGGATTCGCGGCGAACAAGGTTCGCGTGGTCGGCACGCCCATTCGATCGTCGTTTCTGGCGCAGATCGCTGCGCCCTCGTCTCCGTCATCGGGGCCGACGCCGGTCTTGCTGGTGTTCGGGGGCAGCCAGGGCGCCCTTGCCATCAATACGGCCCTGGTCGAGGCCTTGCCGCGACTCAAGAATTCGGGAACTCCCATGACGATTGTCCATCAGACCGGGGAGGCCGACTATCAGCGAGTGAAGGCGGCCTACGAGGCGGCCGGGGTGCCGGCGCACGTGGTTCCCTTCATTTACGACATGCCGAGGGAACTCAGACGGGCGGATTTAGTGGTGGCTCGGGCCGGAGCCATGACGGTGGCGGAACTGACGGCCTGCGGAAAGCCGGCGGTGCTGGTGCCGCTGCCGACGGCGATCTACCACCACCAGGAGCACAACGCCCGCGCCATGGAGGCCGGGGGAGGCGCGGTGGTGCTCCGACAGGCGGATCTCAGTGGCGACTCGCTGGCGCGCACGATCGAGGGGCTGCTTCGGGATCGGGCCAAGCGCGAGGCGATGGGACGGGAGAGCAAGAAATCGGGTCGGACGGATGCCGCGAGCGCGGTCGTGGACGACTGTCTCGCTCTTGTCCGGAGCGGTCGGGCGTAACCTGTCGATAGGCGGGTGGCTATGTTCAGAAAGATTCAACAGATTCACCTGGTGGGTATCGGCGGATCCGGCATGAGCGGCATCGCCGAAGTGTTGTTGACCTTGGGGTACAAGGTATCGGGCTCGGATCTTCAGCCGTCCGAGATCACGAAGCGTTTGGAGGAATTGGGCGGGCGGATCTGCATCGGCCATCAGGAGTCCAACATCGGCGAGGCGCAAGTCGTCGTGGTGTCGTCCGCGGTGTCCGCCGCGAACCCGGAGGTCGTGGCGGCGCGGGCCCATCAGATTCCGGTGATTCCTAGAGCGGAGATGCTGGCGGAGCTCATGCGGTTGAAGTACGGCGTCGCCATCGCCGGCGCGCATGGGAAAACCACGACCACCTCAATGGTGGCGAGCGTGCTGGCCCAGGGCGGGCTCGATCCCACGGTGGTGATCGGCGGACGCGTGAACGCCCTCGGGAGCCACGCCCGTCTCGGACGCGGCGATCTGATGGTGGCGGAATCCGATGAGAGCGACGGCTCGTTCCTGAAACTCTCGCCGACCATCGTGGCGGTGACCAACATCGACCGCGAGCATCTCGACCACTACCACACGATGGAGCGGCTCGAAGAAGCCTTCGTCGAATTCATCAACCGGATTCCCTTCTACGGACTGGCCGTCTTGTGCGCCGATGATGAGCGTCTGCGGGCCTTATTCCCTCGCGTCGTCAAACGCTACCAGACCTATGCCCTCCACGAGCAGGCGGGCATCACGCCCGATCTTCGGGCGTCGGACATCGAGCTGAAGAGCGGCGAGTCCGAGTTCCGGGCCACGTTCCGGGGACAGAGCCTCGGCCCGTTCCGTCTGGCGGCGCCGGGTATCCACAATATCTCGAATGCGCTCGCCGCCATCGGCATCGGGCTGGAGCTGGATGTGCCCGTCGATCTGATCCGCAAGGGACTCGCGGCATTCAGCGGGGTCGAGCGGCGGTTTCACCGGCGCGGCGAGAAGAACGGCATCCTCGTGGTGGACGACTACGGGCACCATCCCACGGAGATCAAGGCGACGCTGGCGGCGGCCAAGCAGGGGGGGGAACGACGCGTGGTCGTGCTCTTCCAACCCCATCGCTATTCGCGGACTCAGGACCTGGCGCAGGAATTCGCCCGCGCCTTCGCGCAGGCCGACGTGCTCTTCATCACGGAGATCTACGCGGCGAGTGAAGCCCCGATCCCGGGAGTCACGGGCGAGATGCTCTGCAAGGCCGTGCGGGCGACGGGCCATCCGTCGGTCACCTGGGTGCCGAAGAAGGAGGATCTGGCCGGGCAGGTCTTGCCGATGCTGCAGCCGGGAGATCTGGTCCTCACGTTGGGGGCCGGCGATATCTGGAAGGTGGGACTTGAGCTGCTTCAGGGCTTATGAGGAGACGATGGAGTCCACGGGACTTGCACCCGGTGGTCGCCGGCCTCAGGGGCGACGTGCGGTACGCCGCGCCGCTCAGCGAATTCACGTCGTTCCGAATCGGCGGTCCGGCGGATGTGCTGGTCCAGCCGGCCGATCTCGACGACCTCTGCCGGCTGGTGCGGCAGGGGCGCCGCGCGCGCGTGCCGCTGTTCGTGTTGGGAGGCACCAACGTCCTGGTGCGAGACGGCGGGATCGCCGGCGTGGTGATGATCTTGGCGCGCCTCGATCGCGCGCAGGAGGAACCGGAGGCGGTGGTCTATGGTGAGGCGGGGATCGGGATGCCGAGGTTGATGCAATTCGCGGCGCGTCGTGGATTGAGCGGACTGGAGTGGGCGGCCGGGATTCCGGGCACGCTGGGGGGCTGCGTGGTGATGAACGCCGGCACAAAACTCGGGGACATGAGCCGCGCCGTCAAAGCCGTGCGCATGGTGTCGCCTGCCGGACGCATCACGGACCATCCCGTCTCCGATCTGGAGTTCCGCTACCGCCGCTCGCGGCTGCCGCGGGGCATTGTGGCGGGGGCCTGGCTCCAACTTGCATCGGGATCGCCCGAGCGAATCACCCAGTCGGTCAAAGACTATCTCCGCTATCGTAAGGAGACCCAACCCTTGACGCAACCCAATGCCGGCTGCGTGTTCAAGAATCCCGGCCCGCAGACGGCCGGCGGACTGATCGAGCAGGCGGGGCTGAAGGGGTGTCGGGTGGGGGATGCCGAGGTGTCGACCAAGCACGCGAACTTCATCGTCAATCGAGGGCAGGCGAAGGCCGCGGACGTGACGGCGCTGATTGCCAAGGTGAAGCGCACCGTCAAGGCCCGGACCGGCCTGGCGCTGGACCTCGAACTCACCGTGATCGGAGCGCGATGAAACGAGGGCTGACGGAAGCGCGGATCGGGGTGCTGATGGGTGGACGGTCCGCCGAGCGGGATGTGTCGCTGCGGACTGGGCAGGCGGTGCACCAGGCGCTGCTCCGCCGGGGGTACGATGCCGTGGCGATCGATGTGGACGAGACGGTCTGTGATCAGCTCCGCGTGCACCGGGTGCAGCTCGCCTTTCTGTCGCTGCACGGGCCCGGCGGCGAGGATGGCACGATTCAAGGGCTGCTGGAATCGATCGGCGTGCCCTATACCGGCTCGGGGGTGGCGGCCAGTGCGATGGCCATGAACAAGTCGACGACCAAAGCGCTCTTGGCCTATCACGGGATTCCTGTGCCGGCCGGCGTCGTGGTGCAGACGGCGCAAGCCAGATCGAACAGCCGGATGCCCACAGGGGTGCGGTGTCCGTTCGTGGTGAAGCCGGTGGACCAGGGCTCGACCATCGGGGTGACGATCGTGCGCCGGCCCTCCGAGTGGGCGACGGCCCTCCGCCGCGCTCAGCCGTTCGGCCGGGAAGCCGTCGCCGAATCATTCATCCCGGGACGCGAGGTGACCGTGTCGGTCCTGCAAGGCCGGAAGGGTCCGGCGGCGCTCCCGCTGGTGGAGATCGTCGTCACGGAGGGCTTCTACGATTTCGACGCCAAGTACCAGAAAGGACGGACCAAGTACCTCTGTCCGGCGCCGATGCCGGCGGCGCTGACCAAACAGTTGCAAGCCCTGGGGGCGCGGGCCTTTGAGGTCCTGGGCTGTGAGGGCGCGGCCCGTGTGGACATTCGCGTGACGCCGAGGGGGAAGCCCTATGTGCTGGAGGTCAATACGATTCCCGGCATGACGGAAACGAGTTTGCTGCCGATGGCGGCGAAGCAGGCGGGGTTGGATTATGACCAGTTGGTGGAGCGGATTTTGGAGTCGGCGCTCTCCCGCATGCGGAAGGCTCATCGTGATCGCTGAACGCAGGGCCGGAGCGTGCTCATGCGCGTAACCCGACAGGGATGGCGGCTCCAACGAGGGACGCCCCGCGTGAACGTGCGGCAGCGCACGCCACGGCCGAGCCCGCGTCCTCGCGGCCGGACGCCCATGCGTCCGGGGCGAGCCAAGATCGTGCGTCTCCTGTTCGTCCTTCTGGGCGTCGGGGTGTCGGCGTGGCTGGCCTGGGAGGTGAAGACGCACCTGGATCAGTGGCTGGTGATCCGCGAGATCACCATCGACGGGAATCAGCAAACCACGAAGCAGGAGTTGGTGGCGCGCCTCTCGCTCAAGCCCGGTGCGACCCTCATGACGGTGAGCCCGTCGTTCTTGGCGAGTCGATTGGAGGCGCATCCCTGGATCAAGCGGGCCGTGGTCGAGCGGAAGCCGCTGCACACCTTGGCGATCATCGTCACGGAGCGGCGGGTGGCGGCCGTCGTGGGGACGGGCGTCAAGCGCTGGTTGGTGGATGACGAAGGAGTAGTGCTGGGCGCCCTCTCCGAAGACGCCCTCCCGACGTTTCCGGTCCTCACCGGTCTTGATGGCCGGCGACTGCTGCGCGGTGAAGTGGAGGCGCAGCGGGTGGTGCGGTTGGGCGTGCGCCTGGCCGGGCTGTTGGCCGGAGAGTTCAGCGGAAGGCCGCATCTGCAGCTCGAGGATCCGGACCACGTGGTCGCGACGGTCGAGGGCGTGCGCGTGGAGTTCGGGCCCGCCGCCCAGGAGGAGCAATGGGGACGATTTACCCAACTCCGACAGGCGATGCGCGGGACGGGCGTGGTGACGGCGGGCCAGGCTCCCACCGATGTCGATCTCCGGTATCCGGGCAAAGTGATTGTGCGGGAA
>SWDL01000230.1 GCA_005116795.1 Nitrospira sp.
ACCCGGCCACGGCGCCGGCCGTCCTCGCATTTCTCGGGCTTGCGCTTGTGTCCACGCTGATCTCGCCATATCCTCACCAGAGCGCGCAATGGATGACCGTCCTCGCGACCTACGCCATCTCGCTGTATTTACTTGTGTCGTACTTCTCTGCATGGGAACATGTACGTATGGTCTGCGCCGTCCTCGTCCTGATGGCCACGGTGGAGGCCGGGTGGGGGATGAGCCAGCAAGTCTGGGGCGGTGCGCTCCGACCCAGCGGGACGTTTTTCAATCCGAACTTCCTGGCCGGCTACCTCGTGGCGATGGCGGTCTTTGTGGCAGGGGTCGTGAGTGTCCGGCGCGCGCGTCGGGTCCCGTGGGGATGGGCTGGAAGCGCGATGCTTGCGACGGTATTGGCGGGAGCGGCCCTGGCAACGGGGTCTCGCGGGGCGGTCCTGGCGCTTGCCGCCGGCGCCATTCTGGTGCTGGGCCTGCGGCATCGGCTGAAAGGCGTGGCGGCCGTGCTGGCGCTGCTCGGCTGTGTCGCCCTGTTGCCGAATCCGGTCAGCGAGCGGCTTCGGGCCGAGCACCGGGCGAATCCGTTGAGCTACGCGCGGATTCAGGTGTGGATGGGGGCGATGAAGGACCTGCTGGATCACCCGATGGGTATCGGCCTGGGGCTCTATCAATATGTGTACCCGCTCCATCCGGCGGCCATCGAGGGACAGATCACGCGATATGGACGGACCGCGCAGAATGCCCATAATGAATATCTTCAGATCGGCGTGGAGGTCGGCGTGCTGGGCCTGATCGTGTTTCTGTGGGGCGTGGCGGCCTTGGGATGCGAAGCCAGGAGTCTGCTGCGCCGTCGGCTCCGGCGTCTCCACCGGGGCGTGATCATCGGGGCCTCCGGGGGGGTGACGACGATCCTGGTCCATGCGATGGTCGATGCGAATCTGCACGAGCCTGCGCTGGCCATGTTACTGGCCTGCCTGGCCGCGGTGATCCTCTCGGCGCGTCAGTGGGCGACGCATGATCCTTACGAGGCTTGCGGACTGTCGATCACCGCGCCGCGATGGCGGCTGGTCACGTCTTGCGCCGGCGTCGGGCTCGTGTGTGTGGCGGTGATGGCCGTGACGAGTGTGGGCTTGGCCTGGGATGCGCACGAAACCGGGACCAAGGCTGCCGCGCAGCAGGATTACCCAAGAGCGGTGGAAGCCTATCGCTCGGCCATTGCGCTGGACCCGGGCAAGGCGCTCTACCACAGTTCACTGGCGGCGGCCCATTATCAGACGTTCATCCGTACCAATCAGCGCGCGGCGGCTGAGGCCTCGCTGGCCGAGCTCAAGATCGCCGTCGCGCTCAATCCGCTCGATGGCCGGTTGCCGGCGCTGCTCGGGATGGTCTATGGCCGTCTCGCCGGTCTCAGCGGGCCGGCGCGGTCCACCACGGGGGGCGGCCTCTCTTCGGAGCAATCAGCCTGGGTCCGGGCGGCAAAATCGGCCTATGAATCAGCCCTGATCAGGGAACCCTTTAGTCCATTCTACCGACTCGAACTGGCGCGCCTCACACTCGTCGAGCGAAACCACAGGGGCGCCGAAGTCATCCTGCGAGAATTGCTGCATCGTGAACCAAATTTTCTTCCTGCGCGATCTCTGCTCGCAAAGGTTCTGATGGTGCAAGGCCAGGAGACGCAGGCGGAGGAGGAGTATCGCGAAGTCCTCTCACGCCGGCAGCAATTCGCCCACTGGACGAAAGATGCGCTGGAGCGGCAGTATCTGGACGTCGACGCCGCGCGGTTGGCGGCGGACCTTCACCGGGGGCCTGCAGGCGTATGACGGCAGAGGCTGGACGAGGACCTCTCGTCACGGGACTCCGGCAGGGCACGGCGCTGGTGGCGCTCGGACTGCTGGTGGTAGCGGCCCTCTCGCTGGTGGAAGCCCAGCGGCCGGCTCATCGCCGCGCCGCGGAACTGGCCTTTCTGCCCAAGGGGGAGTACCTCAAGGTGGCGGTCTTGGGCTACCGTCAGGCGGTGGCCGATCTGATCTGGATCAAGGTGGTTCAGCATCTAGGAGAGCGCAAGCCGAGCATCCAGAGCTATCTTTGGGCCTACCATGCGGCAGATGTGCTCACCGATCTCGATCCGAAGTTCGCAATGGTCTACCAATCCGTGGGGACTATCCTTGGCGTCTGGGCCGATCGTCCCGAGGAAAGCATCGCCATCCTGACCAAAGGAATGCAGCATAATCCCACGGTGTGGGAACTCCCGTTCTACGTCGGGTACGATTATTTCTACGTACTCAATCAGCCGGGTGCCGCGGCGAAGTACTTTCAAATCGCCTCAGAGCTGCCGGGCGCTCCGGAGTATCTGCCCCGACTCGCGGCTCGCATGAGTGTCGAGGTCGGCGATCACGACGCCGCGCTGGAGTTCCTGCAGCGCCTCTATGCGCAGACGAAGGATGAACGACTCCGAGAAGGCTTGCAGAGGCGAATCCTGGAGGTGCAGGCTGAACGGGGAATCCGGCAGTTGGAAGAGGCCGTCCAGCGCTATGCGAAACGGTTTGGGAAGGGCCCCAAGAAGCTTGAGGATTTGGTGGCGCGGGGGTTCCTGTCTGAGTTGCCGGTCGAGCCGCTGGGTGGACGGTATGAACTCGATGCTGCGAGGGGGACTGTGACCGGCACAGGACTACGGGAACGGCTGCGGGTACATCGGCACAGCTAAGAAGCGTGAAACGTGAAGCGGAAGACATCTGATGATTTGTTGATCTGTCGATCTGATGATTGCTCGGAAATGTCCGGGCACTCAACAGATCGACAGATTCTGGAATTGGATCACGGGCAACGCTTCACGAGGAACTAAAAATGGATGCGATCGTTGTTGAAGAGCTGCGGAAGGTGTTTAAGCCAGGCTGGCCGGGCCGGCCGAATGTGACAGCCCTGGACGGGCTCTCCTTCTCGGTCCGGCGAGGCGAAATTTTCGGATTTCTTGGGCCAAACGGCGCGGGGAAGACCACGACGCTCAAGATACTGATGGGCCTGATGCGGGCGTCCGGCGGGCGCGCGGAGGTCTTCGGCAAGCCCGCCGGCGATGTGCAAACCAGAGCGATGATCGGGTTCCTGCCGGAATCTCCCTACTTCTATGACTATCTGACCGCCGAAGAGTTTCTCGCCTTCTACGGACAATTGGCCGGTCTCGACGGCGTGAAACTGCGGGAGCGGATCGTGGAGCTCTTGGATCTGGTCGGGATGACCGAGGCCCGCCATCGGCAACTCCGGAAATTTTCGAAGGGGATGTTACAGCGTGTCGGATTAGCCCAGGCCTTGATCCATGATCCGGAACTCGTCGTTCTCGACGAGCCCATGTCCGGACTGGACCCCATCGGCCGCAAGCAGGTTCGGGACTTGATCCTCGGTCTCCGGGACCGGGGGAAGACGGTCTGTTTCAGTACCCATATCATTCCCGACGTGGAAATGATCTGTGATCGCGTCGGTGTCGTCGTGAAGGGCAAGCTCCTGGCCTCGGGGCCGGTCGACGAGTTGATGAGTCGCGGGCAGACGCAGACGGTTGAGATCGTGTGCGAGGGGATCGATCCCCATGCCGTGAACGCGATTCACGCGTCTGCCACGCGGGTGATCGAACGGGGCCGCCGCGCCCTTGTGGTGTTGCCGGGGTCGGATCGCGTGGACGAGGTCATCCGCGCGATCCATGCGCATGGAGGCCGGCTCATGTCCGTCACGCCGCAGAAAGGGTCGCTGGAGGAGTTGTTTTTTGCTCAGACCGGGACGCCGTGGCCGGCCGATCCGAATGTAAAGGTGCCGGCATGAGACTGAAACCCGTCGCCGTGATCGCGATCAATACGTTTCGAGAGAATCTCCGGGACAAGATTCTCTACAATCTTCTGCTCTTCGCCGTGCTCTTGATCGGGGCCTCCATGGTGCTGGGTGATCTGGCCATCATGGAAAAGAAGAAAATCGTCCTCGACCTCGGGCTGGCCGCCATCAACCTCGTCGGGGTCGTCATCGCGATCTTTGTCGGCATTGGGCTGGTCAGCAAGGAGATCGAACGGCGAACCGTCTACACCATCATGGCGCGCCCGATCAGCCGGACCCATTTTATCCTTGGGAAGTATTGCGGACTGGGCCTGACTCTGTTGGTGAACGTGTCGATTATGCTGGTGGTCTATCTGGCCACCCTGTGGCTCAACCAGGCGCCGATTCACCTGGGACTCCTGCAGGCGGTCGCTCTGATCTATGTCGAGCTGTTGATCGTGACGGCGGTGGCCCTGTTTTTCTCGACCTTCAGCTCGGCCACCCTCAGCGCCATCCTGACCCTCGGTCTGTACGTGGTCGGGCACCTGACGACGGATCTCAAAGCGCTGGCCGAGACGAGCCCCCAAGCGGCCATGAAGACCGTCACCACGGCCATCTATTATCTCTGCCCGAACCTCGAAGCCCTCAATGTAAAAGGAGAAGCGGCTGCAGGCCTGGTCCTGGGGGCCTCCTATGTCAT
>SWDL01000231.1 GCA_005116795.1 Nitrospira sp.
GGCATCTCCGAGCACCTCCTGCATCGTCTCATAGAGCCGTCGAATCGCCGGCTCCTGCAAACGGGCCGCCTGTCGGGATGGATGGAGCCCGGCCCGAAAGAGAATCTCGTTGGCATAAATGTTCCCGATGCCGGCAATGGCCTGCTGGTGCATCAAGAGGGCTTTCAGCCGCCCGCGCCTCCTGGCTACGAGAGATCGAAACGCCTCCCAAGGGACGGTGAGTGGATCGCAGCCAAACCGCCTGGCGAGAAACCGATCCAGCCCTGTTCGATCCAAGAGGTGAAGCCGCCCGAATCGTCGAGGGTTCCAATAATGCAGCGCCGTTTCCTGGCAGCCCTCAAGTCGAAGGGCCAGGTGGGTATGTTTCTCATAGCGGGCAGAGGGGAGCGTGAACAGCAGCAGCCCGGTCATCCCCAGTTCCGCCACCATGAATCGACGATCCTGCCCGCGCGAGAAGCTGAAGACCACGCTCTTCCCCACACGGGCCACCCCGACGATCTGCGCTCCCCGGTACCATGAAAGCGTGGGAAATCCCTCCCGGACAATGTCCGCTCGGCCGACTTGCCAGTCCTGAGCGATTCCCCCAATCAGGCGAGTGCTAAGTTGGCGGGCCACGACCTCGGCCTCAGGAAGCTCAGGCATCCGCAGAACCTCGCTGGAAGGGGCCTCGTGTGAGAACGGACGGCCCGGAGAAGCTACGAAGAGAAGGAGAGGGAACTTCGCGGGTTAGGATGCGAGCTTCCGGGAGTTGGGAGCAGGGGTGGGGGGCGAGAGGGCACGGACAAGAGTCTGCGCATCGCGTCGCCACTCTTTCACTTTTTCGATGGTCCTCTCGAGTCCGGGCAAGGGAAAGGCCCCCTGGCGGCGTTCTTTGACCAGCGCCAGTGCGTCGGTATAGCTCATCCCGTCGATGCAACACAAGTAGGCGATCAGGACAGAGACGGAGCGGCCCATACCCGCCCGGCAGCAGACCAACAGAGGATTCTCGCCGGTATGCTGTTCCATCCATTGCACCGATTGATAGAGACCGCCCACATCGGCTTCTTTGAATTCCTTGAGCGGCACACGCAGATAGGGGACACCCGACGGGACATTGGCCATGACCTCCTCGGCCACAATCAACAGCCCACCGAGATCCAGGGGAGGATTTTTGGCGTCGTCCTTGCTTCCGACGATGAGAGCGGGGGTGATATAGACCATGGGGGGGATTATAGTCCGGGCGAACCATTCCTGCGATGTTTTTCCTGAAGCGGCTCAGGGTCATTCTCAGGGTCATTCGTTGCACATGGGGCGCTGCGGGCGGTATACTGCCTTCACCACGCCGTCACTCCGCTGTCTGCAGGTTCACATGTCCCGACCGTCAGTAGAAGAAGTGTCCGCCCGGCTCTCGGCGGTGCGGTGCGCCATCTGCAAGACCAGCGAGTTTATCGTAGATCCCCGCACCCTCCAGAGCGACGGTGAATGCCGAGGCGTGTGCCGGAAATGCCGTTACAATTTCCCCGTCCACACGGATATGGAGTTCTATCTCCGAACCCAGCCGGATGTGCCCTACGCGATGCAGACCATCCCTTGCCCACAGTGCCACACTCGAGGCGTCGACTTGGAGTTCAGGATCGTGCTCTCGGTTCGAGAAGCCTACTATTTTGTGCGCTGTCGGGCCTGTCGGCATCCGTTTGCCGAACAGTCGTCCATGGAGTCATTTGAATAACCTCAGCATCAACCCGGGTTCCCCTTAAGAACATGACTGACAAGAACACACAGCCGTCTCCGCCCTCAGACGATGCCGACGCCCTGCCCAAGGCGCGTAAAGAGCTGCCGCTCATTGCCGTGCCCAACGATCATCAAGCCATGGAAGATGAGATGTCCGAGCTCTTTGAGGAGGACCAGGTCACCCACCAGCATGGGTCCTCTGAGCCCGAAGCCGAATAGCTCCCCCTGTCCCTCAGACCTGTCGAAGGACCCGAACGCTTCCCTCTGCCGGGATCCTCAAGAGCCGTGTCATGCCCGGCTTTGCCGGCTTCCCGATGAGAGCCTCCATTTCAACGATGTCCCCGCGGCGGCAGTCATCCATCGCGGCATTCGACTCGCGTTTGAGCCGATCCTGTCGGCCGACTTCAGGCCTGCCGGTTTCATTGCAGGCCCACACCCGGATCTCTCCCTTCATGTCCCGCAATTCACTCACAAGCCGGAAGACCGCCGGCCCCCTCGGCACGATGGTCCGTCCGTCCTTTCGCAGAAGGAGATAGGAAAACTTCAGCGTATCCTTGATGAATCCGACGCGCCGGTCAATCGGTGGAATCCAGTCCGGCGGGGTCCAGACCCGCTCTTCATGGCACCAGTCGTCATCTTTGACCAAGGCAGGACAACGCTGGTCGTGGAGACAGGGGCTGTATACCATACAGACTCCGTCCCGGAGGAGCCCATCTCTGACCTGGTGGAGCGCTCTGGTCACCGGACGAAGCGCCGGCTCCAGGATCATGAAGGTTCCCGTCTCCGCCAGAACCCCGAGCCACCGCTGGACGAACGCCGTCTTCCTGGCGATCGGATCCCGGGCGGTCCGAAACAACTCCCCCAAACAATTCGCCAGAATGATCACGTCGTAGGGCCCACCCATGTGCCCCTGCCGGCAATACGACTCGGGGGTCAACCGCTCGAGATCGGCCCGGACCCGCCGGGTCGTTACCGTGGAGATCTCCAACGCCCTGATGAGCCGGTCGGAGAGACGTTCGCTCGTCGCCAAGGCGGCCGCCGACCGGTCTACGGACACCACTTCCAGCGGATGGTTCGTCCGCCAGGATGCCGCTGCGTACCACTCAAGGAGGGGGAGCAGCGCGGTGCCCGGTCCGCTGCCGAGCTCGAGAATGCGAATCGGATCACCGGGGGCTTTCTTCGCGCAATCGATGTCGGGCATCTCATCCAGCAAGGCTTGCACCTTGGCCGCGTTGACCGGCAGGTAATAGGCTAGGTAGGCCTGGCTGAGTGCCCGATCGTCAAGATAGGAAGGCGCTGTCTCGGCCAACCGGCGGGTGAATTGTTCGGAGAGCGCCAGCACACCTTCAGCCAGGCGGTCGAACGTCTCTCCAAGCGCCGGGGCGATTTCTTCATGAAGCACCAGCGTGACAAGTGGCGAGAGGCTGGGCACGGGAGGTCTCACGCTGGTTGCGCCTCCTTCAGGGGCTGGTGTATCCTGCATCGATCCGCGTCTAACCGCACGCAGGGAGTACGCCCCATGACGGACGACATCCTTCAGGCCTATCGGGAAGTTGAACGCACGATGGGGGAGTATAACAAAGTTCTGAACGCCTATGTATCAGACCTGAAGGCCTCGGAGACACCCGACCCGGACAAGATCGAACGGATGTCCCACGGCGCCCGCGCCATGCAGGATAGTAGCTCTATCTACCTCTCCTACGCCAAGTTCATCGCCTACGGCATGCCGGAGAGCGAGGAATTGATTCAGGACGAGCTGCAGGGGTAACCCGACTTCGGCCACTCAAGCCCAACGGCTCACGAAGCCTCTGATTTGTCGCGGGCTGAAGCGCCGAGGCGGGGAGACATCGAGGGCGGCGCGGCCCCTGTCCCACCCGTCGCGATGGGGGTGAAAGACCGTCTTTGTCTTTGCGACACAACGCGCCCCCCCGCGTGGGCGCCGCGATACAAGACGAGAGGGGCACGATGACGGGACCTCGACGGTATTGGCTCATGAAATCCGAGCCGGAGGCTTTTTCGATCGACGATCTCGCTCAAGCGCCGACGCAGACGACCAACTGGGACGGAGTGCGGAACTATC
>SWDL01000232.1 GCA_005116795.1 Nitrospira sp.
CTTCAGCCTAAGCGGAGAGATCAAGACCCGATCGCGCAAGAACGTGGCCCAGGCCAAGTCCTTTGCTGAAATGCTGGAGCAGGCGGTCAGGAAGTATCAGAGCCGAGCCATTGAAGCCGCGCAGGTTATTGAAGCAATGATCGCCTTGGCCAAAGACATGCGGCGAGCCCATGAACGAGGAGAGCGTCTCGGCCTCACCGAGGAAGAGCTGGCCTTCTACGACGCGCTGGAGACGAACGACAGCGCGGTGAAAGTGCTCGGAGATGAGACATTGCGGAAGATTGCTCGGGAGGTTGCCGAGGCGGTACGCAAGAACGTCACGATTGACTGGACTGTCCGAGAGAATGTGCGCGCCCAACTCCGCGTCATCGTAAAACGCATTCTGCGAAAATACGGCTATCCGCCTGACAAGCAGGAGAAAGCGACCCAAACTGTGCTGGAGCAGGCAGAGGTTCTCTGTGGGGAGGTGGCCGCATAATCCCTGAAGCCGGGAACGGCCAGGAGTTATTGAACACGCAGGTGGATCAGCTCATCCAGGCGATGGCCGTCTTTGGCGCGCAATCCGGCCTCACCTGGGAACAGGCCGTAGCCCAACGCCCCAGGAGGTCTTGCCAATCCTCGCCGCCCATTAGCGGCGGTCCCTGCTTTCAAAGCTCCGCCCCCGGTCCCACTCCGCTGCGGGGCGAGGGGGCGCTCCGCCGTAAATGCTGCAAACCATTCGGGGGAGGTTGTTCTCGCAGGGCAGTGCTGGGTATAATGCGTCCCCTTGCCCGGAGACGGGGCGCCGTACCCAAGTGGCTAAGGGAGCAGTCTGCAAAACTGCGATGCGGCGGTTCGAACCCGCCCGGCGCCTCCAACACTTCATCAATCGGCCCAGAAAGGTAATGCACGTATGACGACAGCCCTGAAAATGGAAGTAACCTCCGAGGTTGTCATCGAGGCTGTGAAGAAAATGAAGAAGGAAGAACGTAATGCCTTCCTTGAAGATCTCATGGCCGCCACTTCGCCTGAATACCTTCAGAGCATCAGAGAGGCTCGACGAAACTATAGAGAAGGAAGGGTGCGCTCTCACGCGAAGGTCTTTGGCCGGTGAAGTATCGGCTGTGCTACACCGACCGAGCCGTCAGAGATATTGAGACACTCGATCCGCCTGTCAAACGCCGCATCGGCAAGACGCTCTTCCGCTACGAATCTGATCCACTGAGTCATGCGGAAAAGCTCCGAGACTCCGAACTAGGCTCCTACCGGTTCACGCATCGGCGATTATCGGGTGGTATTCGATCTCGTGGGGGAAGAGATCGTGGTTTTGCGAGTAGGTCATCGGAGGGAAATCTATAAGCGATGATCCGGTTGAGTATTTGTCCCCGCGCTCGCCCGTGACGGTCTGAATCTCGTGACTCCCGGCGTTACCCCCGGTTCCAACCTCGATTTTTGCGGCCAGAGCCTCAAGACTGGCCTTGTTCAAGGCACTTCCGCTTCCACGCAGGCGGACACGCGGGCGCTCGTCTGCTGGGGGAATAGGGGGGGGGTGTCGTCAGACTCCCCCAGACCTCCGGCCTCTTTCCGGGCCGGAGATTGACGGAGTGATAATAGTACTACTATACTAGAAAAGTACTACAAATATGATGGAGGTAGGAATGCCAGAATCCACCATGACCCGGAAAGGGCAGGTCACGATTCCGAAGGAAATTCGTGACCGCCTTGGTGTAAAAGAAGGGGAAAAGGTTCTCTTTGTGATGCGTGGCGAGGAAGTGGTCTTGAAGGTCGTGAAGGGGACCATTCTCGACCTTCGAGGATCGGTCCAGCCATCCACGCGTCCGGAGGATTTTGACAAGATCCGCCAGTCGGCGAAGCAGACGGTGGCAAAGAAGGTGGCCGGGCATGGCTAGCCTCTTCGTGGACACCAATGTGTTTCTTCGCTTTCTGACCAACGATGACCCCGCCAAGGCCAAGCGCGCTGAAACGCTCTTTCGTGATGCCATGCGCGGCAAGATCAGATTGGCCACGAGCCTCCTGGTCATCGCGGAGATCATCTGGACGCTGGAATCCTTCTACAAGCTGGACAAGCCGGATATCGCGGCCAAGGTCGAGAAGATCCTGAACACTCCCAATCTGGACTGTCCTGAAGCCCCGCTCATCTTCATGGCCCTTGACCTGTACGTCCACGAGAACATCGACTTCGTGGATGCCTACCATGGTTTCTACATGCGAGAGCAGGGGTTCACGCAGATCCTCACCCGGGAGCCTGTCCGACGTTGCCGTTCGTGACGAGGCGAAGGAGGTGCGACCAGATGCGAGGCCGCAGGCCAGAAACACCCGGAGGTGTATTCGCTGGAATCTTGACCCATTGCATGCAGAGGAGCAATGGGTGCCCCGGATTTTTTCGGGCCGAGAACGACGCAGATGGCCGCAGATCATTCGCCGCAGTAGAAAGGTCAATGTCGGACAGGCTCCAAGGCATCGCAACTGCTTGGCTGCGGAACTCGTTCCACGTGCATTACTGCAAGACCTGACATGGTCGTATCGTCCCCGGACATCGCAAAGTGTCCCCTTTTTCTTCTCCCCGCGGCATACTAACAACCCGCCAGTCGTACTCCTAAAGCTTGACGTGTTCAGATGCCTTGAGTAGAGTGGACGCTGTGTTCTTTCACTTCGCAATCCCGTGGAGGATGGCATGAGTCGCTCAGGGGACAATGCCGTTCCATTCGCCGTGCTTGCGGTTCCGTTTCAGGATTACCTTGTCAGTGGGAAGATTCCGGAAGGGCTCATCACCAGCGATTACGTGGGGCAACAGTTCGTCGAGAGGCTCGTCCACTACATTCTGAGTGTGCCGTCCGGCAGTTACACGATGTCGCAACTCGGGAAGCTGCTGGAGCAGTTGGATCCTCGCCAGCAAGTGTTCTTCTTCAAGCGGTTGAAAGAAAACAGTCCTGAAAGCCTCAAAGATTTTGCCCCCCTCTATTACGGCTTCATGGCCGAGTTTCACGCCCTCCTCTTTACGTAAGCCGACGAAAACGGTTGGGGTTGGGCCCATTCTCATGTATAATGCAAATAATTTGACTTTCCATGAAGGAGACGCATGAATCCTACGCTACAGCGAGCCGTCACCAGTTTCTACAACCTGATTTACGAAGCCCAGACCTTTGCCACGGCCATTGCCCGCGTCGATACCGCCGATCAGGAGCATTATGGCGGCCGCATTGAAGGGCTGAATTGGGTCTTGGATCGTTGCCAAGAGCTCGAGGAGATGGATGCCAATCTGACACCCTCGGCGCTCCAACGGATCTTGAGCGACGTGAAGTCAGATCTCGATCATGAGCTGTCCGTCCAGCGGCGAGAGAAGGGCCGCCGCGCAGACGGTCGGGAAGAGGCCTTAACCTTTGTCTCCGACTACCTCACGAGTCTGATTACGGCCACCGAGATTGAATCGACTAAAGCCTCTGTCGGCACCGATACCCGAGCATAGCCGGTCCTCTCAGCCTCTTTTCCCTGTGTCTGGCCCGGCCATGGGCTCGGGAGAAGAGGCGTTTTTCCGATGTTGACCAAACAGACGCTGATGAGGGAGTGGATTATTCTGGCTCTCTCTTTGGGACTGGGAGGCCATCTTGCCCTCGCCATGGTCCTGCATGCTCCGGAGCGATGGCCCTGGCACCACGCCGGTGGCTATGGACTGCTCATGGGTGTCGCGGTCTATGTGGTGGCGCAACTCGGGCGATCGCTGTGGTGGTTGTTCCGCCAACGAGCCAAGGACAATCAGGATCGACTCACGGCCTCGTAGTGGATCGAGGCCTAGGGGAGCAGGCGGCTCTGCTGACTGCACAGGCATGCAGATGATCCGGCAAGAAGCCGCGTCCGGACATCTTGACCGACTGTAGCCCACTGTCTTACATTCATCATTATGCGCCCACGTGGTCCGTCTGCTCCTCGTCCGTTCCGGTGGCCACCCTCGGGCGGTCAGAATCCGCCGGCCGTCAGGCCCCCGAGCTCCCCAACTAGACCGAGGCCTGACGAGGCCAGGCAATTCGAATCTCTTCGCGCCTCACTGCTCTTCTGTCCGACCTGTCAGAGAGCCACTCCAGCCAGGGAACGACTTCTTCTGGTCCTCCCGAGCGGCAACCTCTATGAGTACCGCTGCGCTGAATGCGGCACGTCAACAGGATCGAAACAGGAACAGGGGCAGCCGGACAGAAAGATCGTCTCGCCTTAAGCCGGCAGGACAGGAAGGGCCCGTCAGGGGCGGAGGAGGAGTCAGGCCATCCCCTCGACCGGAATGCCTTCCTCGATCAGCATGATGGGGATGTCCTCGCGAACCGGGTAGAGTATCTTCTTGTCCGCTCTGAGAAGGCCCCCATCCAGTTTTTCACTCACCGGCTGACCCGCCTTGTTCTTCACATCGCCCTTTCCAATTCGGTCATTCAGCAGATGAATCAGCCGTTCATCGGCCCTCGTCACCTCCTGCTTGGTCTCCGGACAGCACAAAATCGCCAGCAGCTCATTATCGATATTCATCGTATCCTCATCGTTGTCCGTTCCAGGTCAGACATCGATCGCACGTGCCCGGTAGGATAGGAAAACTGACGTACAAGTGCAAGGGGGACTCGCTCATTCCGGCATGCAGGCGCCGGGAGAATCTGGTAGACTGGCATCCGTCCACGCCCAGCCATGCACATATTTGCCCACGGCAAGCATGCGTTTCTCACCGGCCTCCTGATCATCATCCCGGCCTGGGGGACGTTTCTTATTCTCGACAAGCTGGTCTCCACGTTGGATCACCTCGTGGGGCAACTGCTCGGCCCCTTCATTCGAGAGGATGCGCCGGGCCTGGGCCTCATCACGGGGCTGCTCCTTCTTCTTCTTGCCGGGGTCCTGACGACCAGGCTCGCCGGACAACGGCTCTTTGAATGGACGGAACGGTCGTTGGAGCGGATCCCGGTCGTCGGCGGTATTTACCGGACGATGAAAGGTGTCGGCGATCTCGCCAACTTTCGATCGCGATTCGGTCGGAGCACGGTGGTTGCCTTTCCGTTCCCCCGGGACGGGCTGTGGGCGCTGGGTTTTGTTCTGGGCCCTGCACCACGACCGGTTCAAACTGTGACCCCGGTCCCCCTCGCCATGCTCTTTGTGCCGACCGCGATTCACCCCTTCACGGGCTATCTGGCCTTCGTGCCACAGCACAGCCTCCGTCCGGTCAACCTGCCGCCTGAGGAAGCGATGAAAATCGAGTTTTCCGCCGGTCTGTACAACCAGGTACGAACCGGGTCTCCCGGACGTCCGAGCCGGCCGACCGCCGGACAGGCAGACGAGGAGGCGAGGCCGCAATGAAACACCCGCGCGCGATCGTCATTCGTCGGGCGCAACCGGCGGACATCGAGGTGCTCGTCGGATTCAGCGCGTCGATGGCGCGTGAAACGGAAGGCCGAGAGCTGGACCCGCAGCGCCTCCGAGCCGGAACCCAGTCTGTCTTTGACGATCCTGCCAGGGGATTTTATCTCGTGGCGGAAGTCGGCGGGGCTCCGCGCGGAGCCGTGGTGGGACAACTCATGATCACCTTTGAATGGAGCGATTGGCGGAATGCGACCTTCTGGTGGATTCAGAGTGTGTATGTGGCGCCGGACTGGCGCCGTCAGGGGGTCTACCGGCAGCTCCATCAAGCCGTGATGGAGGAGGCCAGGCAGAACCCACAGGTCTGCGGCGTCCGCCTGTATGTCGAACGTGAGAACCGGGTGGCGCAGACGGTGTATGACCGGGTGGGGCTCGCGCGGTCTGTCTACCAAGTGTTTGAGGAAGATTTTGTGCCGGCCAAGCACCGTATGTCGAATCGTTGACCAAGGGAGGGCCGCGCCTGTGACCATCGAGCAGAAGAGAGGGGGGGAGGCATGAACGCCGTCTCCCGCGCAGCCCTGATCGGACTTCTGGCCCTGACGCTCCTGGGCGGCTGTGCCTTTGCACGAGGGAGCTACGGAGAAGAAGTGACGCAAGGCAACATGGCGGCCATAAAGAAGGGAGTCAGTACGAGGGCTGATGTGGCCGCGCTCCTCGGGGCGCCGGATCGTATCATCGAGGCCAATGGACACGAGTTTTTTCATTACTATCATTTTGATGTGAAGTCTGGATTTTTCTCGATAATTATTTTGACGCTGACACGCACCAACATAAAGAGTGACGACATCTTTATCGTGTTTGATCGAAATGGTCTGGTAGAGGAAGTGGTGGCAGGAAAGAAGAAGCCTAATCTGGAATTTCAGATCTGGCCTTTTGACTGGCCCTTTGGGCCATAGTGCCTCGCTACAGGAGAGAAGCTGAGGTGTCAAAGCGCTTGAGTGTCTCACTGTTCCTGGTGCTCATCGGTTTGGCAGGATGTTATCGAGGTCCGTTGTCCTGGCAACGGGTGACACTCAACCAACCCATTACTTCGGACCAGATCGGATTTATTCAAGATGGGCAGACGACCCTTACCGAAGTCGTCGACAATCTAGGCGCTCCCGATGAGATCGTGAAACTACAAGAACGACTTGTGGCGCGGTATCATTTTACTGATGGGAAATACTTTCGAGCAGACTACGGGTGGGGCCTACGCGCTGTCATTCCCATCTTTGCCCCTGACCTGATTCTAGGTGGAGGCGGATTTGGAACCGACGTGTTCGAGGTCAGTTGCGATTCACATCTTGTCGTCCAGCAGCATGCGTTTGCGTTCCACGTGAACTCCTCAAAGTATCGTGCGTGGCCATTCAGCGATTAGCCTCATATGGCCAAGGGTATTGCCGGCAGGACCGGCAGGAGTGGAGTGTTGTGGGTTGGTCATTCCTTCCGAACCCGACTATAATCCCGGTCGTGGCACGACCATCTCCTAAGCGGCAGGCACTGCTCAAGGCGATCCGCCGGGCGCCGGCGTACCGACGTGCGGATCAAGATACGGAGTTCCTGGATCGCGAGGAACTCCGTCCGGTCCGCCTGCAGCTCGAATTGCTCAAGCCGGAGCTCATCCAGCAACAGGAGGGCATTCGCTCGACTATTGTGGTGTTCGGGAGCGCCAGACTGGTCGAACCGTCTGCTGCGAAAGCCAGGATGGAGAAATCCAAGACAGCCCTTCGGGCACGGCCGAGGGACCCGGCGCACCGCAGAGCCCTGTCTATCGCCAGGGAACAACTCGCGCTCTCCCGCTACTATGATGAGGCCCGAGAATTCGGTCGATTGGTGTCCTCGACCTGCCAGGTTGACGGCCACTGTGAGTATGTCGTCGTCACCGGGGGGGGGGCCGGGGATCATGGAAGCCGCGAATCGAGGCGCCGCCGACGTCGGCGCCAAGTCCATCGGGTTGAACATTACGCTCCCGCACGAGCAGGAGCCGAATCCCTATATCACGCCGAGTCTCTGCTTCCAGTTCCGGTACTTCGCCCTGAGAAAGATGCACTTCTTGCTGCGGGCGCGCGCGCTGGTCGCATTCCCCGGAGGGTTCGGCACGCTCGACGAGCTGTTCGAGACCCTCACCTTGCTGCAAACGGGGAAAGTCACGGGTGTCACGGTCGTCCTCTTCGGGAAGACCTTCTGGGACAGGGTGATCAACTGGCCGTTCCTGGTCGAGCAGGGGCTGATCAGTCCCGAGGATATCCGCTTGTTCCAGTACGCGGAAACGGCGGAAGCGGCCTGGGACCTCATTATGCGAAACCACCCTGCGGATCAGGTGCATCCGTCATGAAGATCAGTTTCCACGGGGCCGCCAAGTCTGTGACCGGAAGCCGACACTTGGTGGAGGCCGGAGGGGCCCGTGTGCTGTTGGATTGCGGCATGTTTCAAGGGCGTCGGCAAGAGACCGAACGACAGAATCGTGAGCTGGGCTTCGACCCGAAGGCCGTCGATGCCGTGCTCCTGTCTCACGCCCATGTCGACCATTCCGGGGCCTTGCCCTCCCTGGTCAAACAGGGGTTTCCCGGGAAGGTCTATCTCACGCGTGGGACGGGCGATCTGGCGACGCTCCTCCTGGAAGACTCCGCGCGCATCCAGGAAGGCGATTGCGCCTATGTCAACAAACGGGAAGCCCGTCGCGGCAAGCAATGCGTGCGTCCGTTTTATGACCGCGACGACGTCCGCGCCATCACGGAGCGATTCATCGGCATGCGGTACGACGATCCGGTGACGGTGCGGCCGCGTGTGCAATGCAGCTTCCACGATGCCGGACATATTCTCGGCTCCGCAGCCGTGCGCCTGACGGTCTCGGGTCGCGGGAATTCCACCACGGTGCTGTTTACCGGCGACCTCGGGCGCAAGCAGATGCCGATCCTGCGCGATCCGGAAGGCCCCCCACCCTGCGATG
>SWDL01000233.1 GCA_005116795.1 Nitrospira sp.
ATCCTTCGCATAGGACAATGCGCCGGGCGGGCGGGCGCGATAGATGGCCGTGCCCACGTCCACCACCGAGACAGTCGCCGGCAACGACGTCTCTATGTCCCGCGGGAAATTGGCCACCCGACGCCCATCAGTCAAGACGGGCATGTTCAGAATCACCAGCGGAATGCTGCGCTCGGCCGTCTCGACGGCCAGGGCCTGAAGCAATGCACCGGTCAGCTCCCGCTCTTTCAACGAGACGGTCTCCTCCACGTCGAAGCTGATCCGATGCTCCTCGGCCAGCGACTTCACGAAGTAGGCGGAAACCCGATTCCGCACGAAATTGACGAGGTGGGAATGCTGGCACAGGAACGAGTAGCCTGGAATACTGTACAGCCGATCGCGAATCGCGATGGCCGGCACGAAATCCTGCGACTCGCGCACCGCGGCGCCCCCCTCCACTCTGAACAGGCGCGACACCACATTATTGTATGGGTCGTTCGGCCAGTATCCCAGTACTACCAGGTCCGGTTGATAGCGGAGACCGACTTCCCGGAGCTGGATGAGTTCTTCGGCCGTGCCGAATCCCGACACGCCCATGTTCAAGACCTCGGTGGGACGCGACGCCGACAACTGCCGCTCCAGGACAGCGGAGAAGGTTTCGTCGTCTTCAACTCCATGGCCCAAGGTCGTCGAGTCACCCAAGGCGACGATGCGGAAGACGCCCGGGGGTTTTACGACGGCATACTCCCTCGTCCCGCGAAAGCCTTGCGAATTGGTGGAAAAGCCATGCCGATACTCGGCAACCATCATCTCGCCCCGCACATGGCCGATATTCTTGCGAATGCCGTAGGGCGCGGATTCCACATAGCGTGGAATAATGGGCTGCGGTGCCAGGGCGCGAAGGGTGATCTCACCGAGGACCGCCACCATGAGCAGGGACAGCATGACCAGGCCGAGATTCGCCGCTGCGTTCCGGAACGACGAGCCGGCCCCAACGTGAGCCGTCACGGCGCCGACCGACGGATGAGACAGTTCCCTCACGACCTCCCCCCTCTCTGTGCCGGCGAGCCAATGCCTGAGTCCCCGACGGGATCGGCCATGGAGGCTTGGCGGGTGGCGGCCTTCATGCCTGGGGGCCATAAGAGGCGCTGATGTGGACCATGGTCCTGAACCAGTTCAAAGAGGGATGGCCGAAGGAGCTGCGCGTAGAGCAGCGCCAGCAGAATGGCCCCTGCGATCAGGAATGGCAGAAGCAGTTTCATCGATTATGCGCCATCTGGTTTCTCCACATCAGGCCCTTGCGTCACGTGGATAAGAGCGGGTATCGCCGGCTGTCCACCGGGACCGGCTGAAGCACTCGAAGGCCGGAACCCTGCGCGGGGGCTGAGGCTCGCTCGGCGTCTGCCTGAACGGACGTGGCCTCCTCTCCGAACTCGGCCGACCGCAAGCTCAAGCCGATCAAGCCCCACACGAACCACTGATAGGCGGAGTAGGCGCTGGGCACCAAACCGATCGTGTCGATCATCCACATCAGATAGGCCATCAAGGCGCCCACGCGTAGCGGATCGATCTGCCGACGAAGGTTCACGATCAGGCGATAGCCCATCACCGTCAACAAGGCCACATAGATGCCCAGCCCCACAAGGCCGCCATGAAACAACATCTGCAGAAAGTCGTTGTGCGCGCCGAGCGCCGGATGGCCGCTGCCGAACACCTTGCCCAGCAGCGGGAAGCCCATCCACTGATCGAGCATCTCCTTCCAGCCGAACCACCGTCCCGCAAAGGTCATCTTGGAATCGACCGTCCCGGTCAAAGCGCCCGCTTCCTTGTAAAAAATCCTGGCAATGTTGCCGGCCAACTGGGGCGAATACCAGAGGGCGCCCGCGGTGACCGGAAGGATCAAGGCCACCAGCGCGGCGGTCTTGCGCTGAAGGAGCGTCCAGCAGAGCACCCAGGCCCCCATGGTTAGGAAGCCGGCTTTGCTGTAGCCCCGCACCAGCACAATCACGGCCAGCACGCCATAGGCCAGCAGCGTCGCGCGGAGCGCAGCGGACTGCCTGGCGAAGACCTCGAAGTACAGCAGGAGCCCCAAGACAGCCTGAAGCACATACTCCCGAAGGTTGACCCCGTCATGCCAGAGGCCGATGGACCGCACGACTCCGTTTGACTCCTCCACGCGCCACACGACCCCTGTCACCGTCTGGTAGATGCCGACCCCGATGGGGAACAACCCGGCGATGATCAAGGCCAAGAACAGCGATCGAAGCTGACGCTTCTCTGTGAAGTAGGCTTGCAACAGCAGAAACCCGACCAGGCCGTTGATGTGACGGAAAAAGACGTTGGACCCCGCTGCAAGATCTTCCGTGGCGACGATGACTAGCGAGAAGAACAGGACATCGAGGCCATAGATCACCCAGATCGTCGGCAGCACCAAGGGGGGCTCGCTCCGGTCCGACCTGCGAACCAGCAAATGACCCGCCACGATGACCGGCACCGCGGCGCCGATGATCTGGAGGAGGGTAAAGCCCCCGAGGACCGGCGAGTCGAAGGTCGTGTCGATCACCGGCTTGGCGATAAACATCAAGAGAACCCCGACGGCGGGATTCAGCAGGAGGGCCAGAACCACCAGGACCGTGAGGCCCAGGGAGATGGTCAACAACATGGCACGCGAGCCCCGACTGCCCTCTACTTCAAGTGGGCGGAGAATTCAGATACGGACGGCGAACTCGTCCGGCGCGGCTTCGGGCCAGCCC
>SWDL01000234.1 GCA_005116795.1 Nitrospira sp.
TCCATGTAGAGCAAGGCCACGCCCGCCATGGTGTCGAACTTCCGAATGTCCGATTCGAATTCGACGACATGCAGCGTTTCCCGGGACGCCCGCCATCGCTGGATGAGACTCACACTGAGCAAATTCTGGGAGGCGTTCAGTCGCGTATCGAAAATACTGAAGGGATCGGTCCTCACCGGAGCCAACCCGAAGGTGCCGAGAAACTGTGTCTGTCGGGTTTGTTGAACGCTGGAGGACAGATTGGGCAACATCGCGCCCAACTGGGTCTGCACGTGTCCACGCGCGGCTTCGATTCGTTCTCGATAGAGCAGCACGTCAGGATTATGGTCGACCGCCGCCTCCAGGGCGCCGCGCAACGTCAACGTCAGTGTCGGCAACGGCGCCGGCTGGGCCTGGGCGGCCGGGTCGCTCGCGCCTGCACCGGCCGAATCAGCAAGCAAGGCGAGCCATCCCATTCCGACGGCAACGATCAGTGGTCCCACCGTGCGCCCCCTCTCGTTCGCTTCCGCGTCACCCCTTCCCCCTCGCTCCCTTGCCCTCACGTCTCACCTCCTTGTGCACTACCGCTCTCTGAGGCTTTCCTTGACCGACTTGAGGAGGGGGCTCAAGAGATACTCCATCACGCGGCGCCGGCCGGTCTTGATCTCCACCGTGACCGCCATGCCCGGCGAGAGCGTGACCGGCTTGCCGTCCACCTGAATGGTCGATCGGTCCATGCTGACCCGCGTTGGATAGACCAACCCCACCTTCTCGATCGGCGCCGCATCGTCGGAGACACTCACGACCTTGCCTGGAATGGTCCCGTAGAGGGTAAACGGAAACGTTTCGACCTTGATCTCAACGCTCTGGCCGTTGTTCACAAATCCCACGTCCTTGTTTTCGACCTGCGCGGTGACCTCGACGGGATGGTCCTGCGGGACGACGATCAACAGCTCCTGCGCCGGCGTGACGACGCCACCGATCGTGTGGACGGCCAACTGCTGCACGACGCCGTCGATCGGAGTGGTCAAGCGCTGCAGATCCGTCTTCTGCCCCGCCTTGGTCACCTCCTGCGCCAGCGATGCCGCCTTGGTTTCAGTGGCCGACAAGTCCATCTGCCGCGATTGCTGAAATTCGGAGACGAGCGCGCGCCGGTGGTGTTCCGCTTCCGAGAGCGCCGCCTGGTCCTGCATGAGTCGCTGCTGCTGGCCGGCGAGTTCCTGGGTCTTGTCGATCCGCTGCTCCTCGGCCTGCAGAAAATCCATCTTCGTCACCGCGTCATGCTCGAGCAGCGTCTTGTAGGCTTCGGCCCGCTCCGCTTCCATCGGCACGGTGGCCTCCAGCCGCTGGAGGTTCGCCCGGGTCTGTTCGACGGCCGCTTTCCGCTGGGCGATCAAGTGCCGGGCGGCCGCGACTCGCGCCTGATATTCGGCGAGCTGATCCTGGAGGAGCTGTCGCTGCAGCAGGACATACGGAAGATCCGCATCAGGAGGCGTCTCGAAGGTCGGGGTCCCCGCGATAAGCGCGCGCAATCGCGCGGCTTCGACTCTGGCGGCCCGATACTCGTTGGACGCCCGATCCCGGTCGGCTCGATTGAGGGTCGGGTCGAGATCGATCAAGGCCTCGCCCTTCCGCACGCTCTGCCAATCCTGGACATGAATCGCCGCGATCACGCCCGCCTCATAGGGTTGAATCACTTTGGAATAGCCGCTCGGAATGATCTTGCCCGGCGCCGTCGCCACGATATCAACCCAGCCGAAGGTCGCCCACAGCACGCCGCTGGTGAACACCGCCAGGATCGTCCAGAGGATGGCGCGGCCGATGGGCGAGGGCGGAGCCTGCTGAATTTCGAGCACGGCGGGCAGAAATTCCGTTGCACAGGTCTGGCCCCGTGCTGCGCGCCTCGCGCGGGGCCGGCCCCCGGTTCGTTCGCCGGCAAGGGCGTCAGGCACCGGGCCTGTCGCGGCGCCGGAAGCGTGCCGGTCCCCATCCTGCCAGGCGGCCTGCCAGACGGTCCAATAGCGTGACAGCGTGCCGAATGCCATCTGACGTCAGTACCTCGTTCGTCCCTGTGGGGGGCCGGCCCCGCCGTCAACGGCGGCGCCCGTCCCCGACGACCCGTTCACCGTCGCAGCGCCATCTTGACGGCTGTACAATCGAGCATAGACCCCGTTCATACGCAGCAATTCGTCATGCGATCCGGCTTCGACCACCTCGCCTTTCTCGACGACGTACACGCGGTGCGCAGGGCGCACCGCGCTCAGCCGATGCGCGATCACGACGACGGTCCGTCCGTGACTGATGTGGGCCATGTTCTGCTGAATGATCGCTTCGGATTCATAGTCCAAGGCGCTGGTGGCTTCGTCGAAAATGAGGATCCTCGGATTCGCCACCAGGGCACGCGCGATCGCAATCCGCTGCCGCTGCCCACCCGAGAGCGCACAGCCATGCTCCCCGACCCGCGTGTCGTACCCCTCGGCCAATTCCACAATGAACTCGTGCGCCCCAGCGAGCTTCGCCGCTTGCATCACCGGCTCCATCGCCAGCCCCGGATCGGCCAAGGCAATGTTGTCGCGCACCGACCGGTTGAACAGGAAATTCTCCTGCAGCACGACGCCGACGTGCCGACGCAGCCAGGCGGGATCCACGTGCGCCAGATCCACCCCATCGACCAGGATGCGCCCCCGTTCAGGCACATAGAGGCGCTGGATCAATTTCGCGATCGTGCTTTTTCCGGAAGAGCACCGGATAGGGTCAGGTCTTGATTTTGACATCTGATAGTTCGGCGAAGCGCGCCCGTCAGCGCCGGTCCGCCGCCAACCGGCGCTCCACGGCGCCCACCCGCCGACTGACGGCACTGTACGTGACGCCCATCCGTCCCCGCGCCGCCGTCGAGAGAATCGTCGCCATCCACCACGGACCCATCGTCGCTGTCGCCCAGCAGCAGATCATTCTCCGTCCCGCCGGAGAGGCGATCGTGCCCGCTGTTGCCGATCAGCGTGTCGGTCCCAGCGCCGCCGAAGAGCTGGTCGTTCCCCTGGGCGGTCTGAAGATGATCGTTGCCGCCGTTGCCGTGGACCGTGTAGTTCGTCGCCCCGAGCAAGGCGACCGTGTCATCTCCGTCTCCACGGGTGTCGGTGAACTCAGGAAA
>SWDL01000235.1 GCA_005116795.1 Nitrospira sp.
TGCCTTTCAGCCGGGGGATATCCTCTGGCCGCGTCATCCCGATCAATATATCCCCTATGGGACCCAGCCCACCGGCACGTTCAAGAAAGACAGAGCCGACTGGGAGCAGGAGAAACAACGATTTCTTGCGCGCGTGAAGAAGGAGCCACGGGCCTCGGACTATGACCGGGCGCTGGCGGCTCGGTTGGAGCAGCTCACGTTTGAACGGTTTCACGAGCGGTATGTGGGCGATCAGGGCGAGGGAGAACTCACCGCTAAGGGATGGATTCCCTACGTCGGCCACGTGGCCATGGTGTTCTTCAAGGACGGACAACCCTGGGTCGTCGAGGCCATTCCCGGGAAGGTCCGGACCATTGCCTACGAGGAGTGGTTGAAGGAGCGGGGCTATGAATACGTCTGGCACGGGCGCATTCGCGGTCTGACCGACGCTCAACGTGTGCATATGGTCGCCGAGGCGATTCGGCACGAGACCACACCCTATGAGTTCTGGAATTTCAATCTCGGGGACGAGGGAGGCTTCTACTGCTCAAAACTGGTGTGGTATGCCCTGTTCCGGGCCTCGGGCGTCGCCTTGGACGATGATCCGGAGCCCCGACGGTTTTTCTGGTACTCGCCCAAACAGATGTTTCGGTCCCGGCACATTCAAGTCCTCTACAGCCCCGGGGACTATGGAACCGCCTCAGTCGAGAGTCCGTCGTCCACTCGGCAGGCCGCCGACAGGCCGACGTTCGACAAGAGTCTCGAAGGAATGCGCTGTGATGTGCGGTTCGCCACTTGCGTCAAGACGTGCCGGACGCCTGATCTCGAACGTTGCGTGCAATCCTGTTGCTGCAGGTTCGGCGGAGGCGCCTGCCCGGAGGCACCGAACTGCTGTTCACGGTGAGTTCGATCCGCGAGGCTGAGGTGCGACTCGCTTCTTTTTTCACATGTTGCCGATGACCAACCGGCTCCCCATCGCCCTCTGCCTCCTGCTGGTCGGGTGCGGCAATGGACTGGCCCCTTCCCAGACGGCCGGGCCTGGGACGACTCCGATCGCGGAGAATGTCCGCGCCGGCGGACAGCCACAGGCGTCGACGCCTGTGCCGCCGGCCGATGAACTGTTGATCACCTTCCAACCGGGGGTGCCCGAGGCCCGCCGACAGGCCATCCACCAATCGGTCGGCTGTCTGGTGCTCAGCCAGATGCTGAACGGGCGGATCGCACACGTGAAACTTCCCCGAGGGAAGCCGCTCGCAGAGGCCCAATCGGCCTATGCAAAATTTCCGGAGGTGGAGGCGGCGGAACCAAACGCTCCGGTTGAGGCACAAGGACATGACACACCGACGCGGTAGATGTCGACAGGTCGTGATCCTCGCGGCGACGCTCGTCGGGTTCCTCTCCGGCGCCCAGAGCCAGTTGCAGGCCGGTCGGTCGTATGTGCCCTCCATGGCCCCGCATCCCGCGATCGAGACGGTGCCGGGCGAACTGCTGGTTCGGTACCGCCTGCCGACGATGCCGATCGAGATCGGTCAAGGAGACCAACACTCCCTCCTCGTCCAGCGGCGACAGGTCTTGACCACGGAAGCGTCCCGTCTCACACAAACGATCCCTATTGAGGTGACGGCTTCGTATCCCTTGGTCGGCATGCAGCGGCTGACGGTGACGGGCCGCGCATCCGTGCCCGAGGTCATCGCGCAGCTCGCCGCCGACCAGGCGGTTGAACTTGTCGAGCCCAACTACAAAGTCCACGCCTTTGAGGCGCCGCGCCCGATCGAGCCGAACGACCTCGCCTGGCCCACGCTCTGGGCCATGAAACAGATCCACACGCCGCAGGCCTGGCAGCAGACGACCGGCTCACACGAGGTGATCGTCGCGGTCATCGACACCGGTGTGGACTATACCCACCGGGATCTCGCCGCCAATATGTGGCACAACGCGAAGGAGCTTCCGAACGGGCAGGACGATGATGGAAACGGGATCGTGGACGATGTGCATGGGGCGCGCTTTTGCGGAGGAGACGCCGGCGGCGATCCCCGTGACGGACAGGGACACGGGACCCATGTCGCGGGCACCATCGCGGCCGTCGGCAACAACCGTCACGACGTCGCCGGCGTCGCCTGGTCGGTCCGCATCATGGCGCTGAAGTTTCTTTGCGAGGACGGCAGCGGCAGCACGGCCGACGCGATCAGAGCCATCGAGTATGCCCTCGTGAACGGCGCCCACATCATCAATGCGAGTTGGGGAGGTCGGGCGCGGTCGCGTGCTCTGGAAGAAGCCGTGCGTGAGGCGGATCGCCGGGGTGTCTTGTTTGTGGCCGCCGCAGGCAACGAGGGCATGAATAACGATGTCGTGCCGTCCTTTCCCGCGAGCTACCCGATTCCGAACGTGCTGACAGTCGCCGCGACGGACTGGAATGATGAGCTGGCTGAGTTCTCCAACTTCGGCATCCGCTCGGTCCATCTGGCCGCGCCCGGTGTGTCGATCCTCAGCACGATGCCCGACAATCGGCTCGCCTTCATGAACGGCACGTCCATGGCCACACCTCATGTGACCGGCTGCGCCGTGCTGGTGAAATCGGGCCATCCGGGGCTACAAGGACGCGATCTCAGAAAGATGCTCCTCGGCTCCGGTGACTCGATCAAAGGCCTGAAAGGAGTGATCCAAGACGGTCTCCGCATGAATTGCGGGAAGGCGGTCCAGAAGGCACGGCCTGACTGAGTCCCCCCCGGAGGTCGTCGGCGTACGGGCAGGTTGTGTTTGTTCACGAGGGCGACGTATTCTGGGCCACACGGTGAGGCGTCGCACACAGAGTTACGCCACAATGCACAGGCGCCGGCTTGCTCGGTTCATTCTCCTGTTGGTTCTTCTCTGGCCGACGGCTCTGCTCGCCGACGACTTTCGCGACATTACCGTCGAAGGCAAGGCTCCGGCGGACTATGTGCAGAGCGACCTTGGGCAATCCTGGGCCGTGGTCATCGGCATCGACGACTATGAGAAGGTCCGCCGCCTCACCTATGCGGTCGAAGATGCCAAGGCCGTCACCGAGATGCTCGAACAACGAGGCTTCAAGGTCACCACGCTCTACGACAAGCAGGCCACCCGTCGAGCCATCCTCCGTGAGCTCGGCGACAAGTTGTTGGAGAAAGTCGGCGAGCAGGATCGCGTGGTCGTCTTCTTCGCCGGGCACGGCGAGACCCGGAAGCTCAAAGGGGGTAAGCAGCTCGGCTATCTCTTGCCGGTCCAAGGCGAACAGGAGGGGCTCTCTGAGACAGGCATCGATATGGGGGCCATTCGCAACTTGGCCGATGCGCTTCCCGCCAAGCATGTGCTCTTTCTGATGGATGTCTGTTACGGCGGGGTGGCCGGTCAACAGTTTCGAGATTTGCCATCGGTCAACGAAGCCTACCTCAAACAAATCACTCGCGAGCGAGGCCGGCAATTGATCACCGCGGGTGGAGCGGATCAGCGCGCGATGGAAGGACCCGAATGGGGCCACAGCGTATTTACCTTCTATGTCCTCGAGGGGATCAGCAAGGGTCTGGCCGATCTCAACCATGACGGCATTATCCCCGTGTCCGAACTGTATAGTTACCTCGATAGTCGGGTCTTCGCCGCGGCCCAGCTTCGCGGCCATGTGCAACGCCCGGAACTCTGGGCCATGGCGGCCGAGAAAGGCGAGTTCGTCTTCCTCACCAAGGGACTTCCCGGCACCGCGGCCAACGTGACGGCCACCGCGGATGACGTCGAACAGGAGCGGGAACGCCTGGCGAAGGAACGCCAGCAGCTCGAGGCCGACCGCGATCGCCTCGCGGAAGAACGTCGCAAACTGGCCGAGGACGAGCGGCGCGCCGAAGAGACCTCCGGCGCGGGAGTCCAGACGGCCAAGGCGCCCGCTTATGAGACGCCCAGAACGCTCAAATCAGAGATCACCGGGAAGGACAGGACGCCGATGCGATTGGTCCCGGCAGGTCCCTTTACGATGGGATACAACGACGAGAGCGCCGACGAGCGGCCGGCGCACACCGTGCATCTCGACGCCTTTTACATGGACGCCTACGAAGTCACGATCAACAAGTACCTCCAATTCATGCAAGCCACGAAGCGCGAGCCCCCCGGATTTTGGCACGAAGACCACGTGATCAAATACGATCAACGACCGGTGATCGGCGTGAGCTGGCAGGACGCCGACGCCTACTGCCGCTGGAACGGCAAGCGGCTGCCGACCGAAGCCGAATGGGAAAAAGCCGCCAGGGGGACGGACGCCAGGAAGTATCCCTGGGGGAACGATCGGCCCACCAGCCACCATGCGAACTTCGATCGCTGCTGCGGGTGGAAGGGCTATGGGCCGTTGCTCCAAGTGGGGAGTCTGGAAATGGGCAAGAGTCCCTATGGCATTCACGATCTGGCCGGCAACGCCTGGGAATGGACGGCGGATTGGTACGACGAACGCTATTATCGCGACAGCCCGGACCGAAATCCCAAGGGCCCGGCAAGCGGAAAGGAAAAAGTGATTCGCGGCGGGTCCTGGATCAGCGGCCAGCTTCGCATCCGCACCTCTGATCGACTCTTCGGCGCGCCGACCCTGCGCCTGGACGACGTCGGCTTCCGGTGCGTGATGGACGCGCCGAAGTGACAACGCTGAAGGATGAACGATGAACGCGGAACGATGAGCGAGGAGTGCTGAACGAGGAACGGCGAAGACGGATGGGCACGGAGCAAAAGGAAATGCGTGCGAGAAAATCAACGTGGGCGTTCGCGCTGGCGGCTGCCCTGACCGCGCTTGCCTCTGCCACTTCCCTGACCGCCTTCGCCCAAACGCGCGATCTGAAGGTCGATGGCAAGCAGCCGGCGGAGTTCGTGGCCGAGCGGACGGGGAAGTCCTGGGCGGTGGTCATCGGCATCGACGAATACGAGAAGGCGCCCAAGCTCAAGTATGCCGGGGCGGATGCGAAGGCCGTGGCAGGGGCGTTGGCGCAGCGGGGATTTCAGGTCACCGGGCTCTATAATGCGCAGGCCACGCGCGGGAATATCCTGGGCGCGCTCGGCGACAAGCTCGTGGAGCAGGTGGGCGAACAGGACCGGGTGGTGATCTTCTTTGCCGGCCACGGGGAGACCAAGAAAGCCAAGGGTGGGAAGACCACGGGCTATCTGGTGCCGGTAGGCGGCGAAGCCTCGGCGCTGGCGGAGACGGCGATCAGCATGAGCGTGATCCGGGATCTCTCGGAGGCGCTGCCGGCCAAGCACGTCTTGTTTCTCATCGACACCTGCTACGGCGGCATCGCGGGGACCCTGGGCCGGAGCATGCCGCCGATGACGGAGAGCTATCTGCGCGAGATCACGCGCGAACGAGGACGCCAACTGATCACGGCGGGCGGGCCGGACCAGCGGGCCTTGGAGGGGCCCGAATGGGGCCACAGCGTGTTCACCTACTATCTGCTCGAAGGGTTGGAGAAGGGGCTGGCGGATCTGAACGAGGACGGGATTATTCCGGCGAGCGAGCTCTATGCCTATCTGGATGCGCGGGTGTTCGGAGCGGCCGCCCTGAAGGGGCATGTGCAGCGGCCGGAGCGCTGGGATCTGGCGGCGGAGAAGGGCGAGTTTGTGTTTTTCTCGACGGCGCGCCCCCCCCCCCCCCCCCCCCCCCCCCCGAAGGGGGGCTTGTCCCCGGACCCAGCGTCGCGCTCAGCCAGGCCGAGCAGGAATTAAAGCGACTGGAAGAGCAAGAGCGCCAATTGGCGGAGCAGGCGCGTCGGGCCGACGAACAGAAGAAGCTGGCTGAGCTTCAGCAGCAGATCGAGAAGAAACGAACGCAGATCGAGGCAGAAAAGAAGAAGCTGGAGGTGACGAGTCTGCCGTCCTACAGCGCGCCCAAGCAGACGGGGAAGGAGTTCACGGGGAAGGA
>SWDL01000236.1 GCA_005116795.1 Nitrospira sp.
AGGTGGAAGCCCGATCGCGTCCGGGACATCTCCCCCGGCCCGGATGTCTCGCGCGTGACGCTCATGGGAGGCGAAACGCTCGCGACGCGTTTGGTGGTGCTTGCCTGCGGCACCGGTGGCAATCTACACACCGGCCTCGGCCTCCGGAAGCGCATGATCAGCGAGGGGCACTCACTCTCGCTTGGCTTCAACATCGCGCGAGCGGATGGGAATCCTTTCCCCTTCGAAGCGTTCACGCACTACCCGGAAGGGTTCGATACGCGCGTCGCCTTCCTGACACTCTTTCCGATCCGCGACGTGATGCGGGCCAACTTCTTTGTGTACCGCTCGCCGGGCGAGGTGTGGGTGCGCCGGTTCGCCAAGGAGCCTGAAGAAATGCTTGGGCAGTCCCTGCCCAAGCTGGTCCAGTTCACTGGCCCCTTTCGTATCACGAGCCGGCTTGAGATGGGCCCGGCCGATCTCTATCGGGTCGAGGACCACATTCGGCCCGGGCTCGTACTCCTCGGCGATGCCTACCAGAGCGTTTGCCCGACGACCGGCACGGGGGTGAGCAAAGTGCTTACGGACGTAGATGTGTTCTGCGAGTGCGTGCCCGAGTGGCTCGCGACATCGGGCATGGGCGTCGAGAAGATTGCGCGCTATTACACACATCCTCGAAAAGAAGCCTGTGATGCGCAGTCGCTACGGGGCGCCGAATACTGTCGTAGATTGTCAACGGAGTCCTCGCTCCGTTGGCGCATGTACCGCGAGTTCACGTACCTGAAGGAACTCCTGGTGGCCTAGGTGACGAAGTGCAATGATTCCACAGTGGCCGGGCGCTCTCGATCGGGAGTGGATCACGGGACACGGCCGGAGATCAGGCCGCGACAGGCGTGAGACCTCTTACAAGAAAAGCCGCGCAGTGCTGAGTTGAGTGGCCCGTGGCGCTCCTTGACCCAGTGAGAAGAGACACTCCTATGACATCCGAGAAAGTATCATTACGCGAGGCCCAGTGGGATGAGCGGGACTTGTCCGGTATCTGGGAACTGTGCCGTCGCCTCTTCGAGAACTACCGGACGTGCACGCTCAACGATTTCCGAGAGATTGTCCGCCATCGCTGGCTCGACAATCCGTGGCGAAGGCCCGGCCATGTCATGGGGTGGGTGCTGGACAGTCCGAAGGACGGCATCGTCGGGTTTGTGGGATTGATTCCGGTGGGGATGAAAGTCGGGCCCCATGAGGTGGTCGGCGCATGCGGAACGGCGTTTGTGGTGACGCCGGCCTATCGGGCCTACAGCATCAGTCTCTACCGAAAGTTTGTGGCCTGGGGGGATCATCAGCTCTTGCTGGACGTGACCTCCGGTCCGGTTGGAAACAAGCTGCATGCGACGCTCAAACTGGGCATCAAGAAGATCCCGGTCGCGGGATTGCAAGAACGGTTCTTATGGATGATTCGACCGGAGATGGTCCTCCTGTGGCGGTTGGGGTCGACCCGGTGGAAGTCGTGGGTGAGGTGGATTGAGCGGGGGCCGGTGGCATGGATCGTGGCGCTTCTTTCCCGAGCGAGGTTCTTCCGGCATCGACGGGTGCGGTTCGCCGGAGCCGGCCTGCCGGTGGAACGTGTCAAGGAATTTACCGATGAATTTACGCAATTCTGGGAGGACCACAAGCAGGCCTACGGCGTCGCCGCGATCCGCACGCGAGCCTACCTCCAATGGCGCTACATGGATCCTCCCCGGTTCATGGGAGCCGCGACGGTACTGGCTTGCCGGGGAAACGGGCGGTTGCTTGGTTATGTCGCTGTCATGAAGCGGTTGCAGACGGTGTGGGCGGCGCCCGGCCGCTACGTCGTGACCGATCTGTTTTACGACAAGACTCGTCCCGATGTGTTGGCCGGCTTGATGAACGGGGCCTTTGACTTCGCGAAATCCGAGGGGGGGAGCGTCCTAGAAGTCTCGATCATGAGTCCGGACCTTCGAGAGCGGCTGAGGTCCCAGCGTCCCTACATTCCCCCGCTCGTAGAGAGTTGGCCCTATTGGTACAAGGCCCCGACTCAGGAGCTGGCCGGATTGTGTGAAGCCGAATCGTGGTGGCCCTCGGGGGCCGACGGAGATGCAAACCTATGACGACCGGCGTCACTCCACAGACTCGGAAGGGAAAGGAACACGTGAGCAAGGTCATTCCGTTTCCATTGGTCGCGACGTCTCGATCCCTTGCTCTTGCGGCAAACACCCAGACAGGTTCGGCGACGAGCCAGGTGACGGTGGAATGCGTCCAGACGACTGTGGCCCTGGAGCTCGTGGCAGAGGAATGGGGACAGTTGTTCCATCGGAGCGGCTGCCGAAACGCCTTTCTCAGCTATGAGTGGATGTCGTCCTGGTGGCGGCATTGGGGGGACTCGCACCGTCTGCTGGTCCTTCTTGTGCGGGACCGCGAGGGCCGATTGGTGGCGGTGGCGCCGTTCTACCTGAGGCGATCCTGTCTCGGCGCCTTCGGGCCTCGCGCCCTGTGCTTCATCGGGACGCAATGGGTCGGGTCCGACCATCTCGATCTTCTCGTCGCACCTGACTATGAAGAAGCCGCCATCGAGGCCATCGTCGGCGCTGTTCGCGCTCAGCGCGATGACTGGGGCTACATTGAATTGGCCGACGGAGCCGAGGACTCACCGGTCTTCTCGCGACTCCGCCTGGCATTCAAGGACGCCTGCATGACGGAACAATTCGTTCACGAAGTGGCCTGCCCCTTTCTCCCCCTGCCGACTTCGTTCGAGGATCTGCTCGCGGGATTGGGATCCAATCAGCGCTATAATTTTCGGCGGCGCCGCCGCGCCCTTGAGCGGGAAGCCGGGATGGTCTTTCGCGCGATCCAGGGCGGACCGGAGCTCTATGACCGGTTTGCCGACGTCGTGCGCCTCCATCGGCTTCGATTCGACCACCAACACAAAAACACGTTTTTCCCGACCGCGGCCATCCAGAGCTTTCATGCCGAGGCGCTGCAGCAACTCGAGGCCGGTGGGATGGCGCACGTCTTTGTCCTGGAGTCGAAGGGGAAGGCGATCGCCGCGCTGTATGGGTTCTCGGTGGGCAAGACCTTTACCTTCTATCAATGCGGGATGGATCCGGCCTGGTCCCGCCTGAGCGTGGGACTGGTCATGATGGGATGCGCCCTCGAAGAAGCCATCCGAACGGGGCACGATGAATTCGACTTTCTTCGAGGCGACGAGGCGTATAAGTTCCAATGGACGAAGAAGGCCCGTCGGGGCATCACGGTGCGTTTCTTCGACCGTCGCATTCGCAGCCAGTGGGCGAGACCGTACACCTGGGCCCGCGACGGCATCAAGCAGGCGATCCCCCGTCATCTCCTGCCTCTCCTCGGCAGGTGGCGATTCGGAATAGCGACTCAGATTTAGTTTTTTCTTTGTCGTAGGCGACCGACGGTGGCACAATGCCCGACGAGGCCGGGATAGGAGCCAGAGGCATGAGCGCTTCACAGGTGTGGGATGTCGCCATTGTCGGGGGCGGGCTTGCGGGAGCCTGTGCCGCCTCGGTCCTGAGCCGGAAGGGCGTCCGCGTGATGTTGATTGACTCCCGCGAGACCTTCCCGGCTTGTTTCCGGGCCGAGAAAATCGAGCCGGATCAGGCTGAGCTGTTTCGGAAGTTCGGTCTCCTCAAGGGGGTGCTTCCCTTCACAAGTCGAATTCATGAAATCGTAAGCGCCAGGAACACCTATGTCCTTCGAACGCGGCGGATCGAGCAATATGGCATCTTCTACCAGGACATGGTGAACGGGGTTCGGAAGCGGCTGCCTGCATCCGTGGCGTGGAAGATTGCCCGTGTGCAAGGTATTCACCCCGACTCGGA
>SWDL01000237.1 GCA_005116795.1 Nitrospira sp.
ACAGCCGCGTGACGGTCATCTCGTTCTTGGTGAGCGTGCCGGTCTTGTCGGAGCAGATGACCGTGGCGGACCCGAGGGTTTCGACAGCAGGCAATTTTCGGATCAACGCGTGCCGTTTGACCATCCGCGTCACGCCCAGCGCGAGCGTGATCGTGACGACGGCCGGCAGCCCTTCGGGTACCGCCGCAACGGCGAGACTCACCGAGGTCAGGAACATGGCCACCAGCGGTTCTCCCCGCAGGTATCCCAAGCCGAACACCACGGCCACCACGCCAACGGCAAGCCAGAGGAGCGTGTGGCCGAACTGGTCCAAGCGGCGCTGCAAGGGCGTCTCAGCCCGTTCGGCCTCCGCAGCTTTTTGGATCATCGCCGCAATCCGGCCCAACTCCGTCTGCAGCCCGGTCGTCACGACAAGGGCGCGGGCTTTCCCGGAGACCGCCACCGTCCCCATAAACACCATGTTGGATCGATCGGCCAGCGGCACCTCACTCCCCCCCTTGGCCTCAAGGGCCTTCTGTACCGGCGTCGATTCACCCGTCAGCGAGGCCTCTTGGGTCTGAAACGAGGTCGCATAGCTGAGCCGCGCATCCGCTGGGATACGGTCGCCCGCCTCCAACAGGATCAGGTCACCCGGCACGACATCGCGAGCCGGGATCGCTCGCACGGTGCCGTGACGGATGATGCGAGCCGTGGCGACGGACATTTTCCGCAGCGCTGCCAAGGACTGCTCGGCCCGGAACTCTTGGATGAATCCGAGGAGGCCGTTGACAAGCACGATGACGAGGATCGCCGCCGCATCCAGCCAGTCTTCCAGCAACCCCGACACGATCGCCGCGCCGATCAAGACCCAGATGATGAGGCTGGAGAACTGAGACAGGAAGAGGGTGAGGGGAGAGATCGGCCGTGCTTCCGGTAGTTCATTCGGCCCATGGGCCGACAGACGACTTCGCGCTTCTTCCTCGCTCAAACCGGACTGGAGGTCTGAACGCAGATCCTGCGTCAACGCGTCGAGCGTAAGCGTATGCCAAGAGACCACTTCAGAAGGGTTCACTGAGGACGGCACTGGCTTTCACCCCCCGATCCGAAACAAGAGCCACATGCCCAACAGGTAGCCCACGATCATCAAGACGCTGTCCGGCTCGATGAGCACGAAGCGTTTTTCCGCGCGGTAAATGATCCCCATCAGTCCGACGCTCATGAGCAGCATGCTCACAAAGGCCGTGACGACGTGGGTCGCCTCTACGGCCGCCAGCAAGGGGCCTTTGCGGTAGGCAATATCCGCCAGAAACAGGACCGCCATGTTAAAGGCATTACTGCCGAACAGATTGCCCACCGCGAGGTCGAACGCGCCCAACCGCACCGCCGCAAACGTCGTGACCAGTTCCGGCAGCGAGGTCGTGATCGCGACCAGCGACGTGCCGATGAAGGTCGTGCTGACCCCTGTCGCCTCCGCGATCTCCTTGGCCGACTCGGCCAGCAACGGAGCCGCCACGAGAATGCCCACGCTGGCCAGCGCGAACCCCGTCACGGCCCGCTTCAGCGCGCCCGCTACCACTGGGCGGTTCGATCCGGCTTCTTCAGCTTCGACTACTCGCGCGAGTTGTTGTTCGCGCCGCCGCATATCTTCCTGTCGCAAGACGACGCGCATGCCAAGGACATAGATCAGGGCGATGGCGAAGGTGCCCAGGCCGACATTCCAGAATGGGAGAGGTTGCCTGACGACGATCAGCAGTCCGGCCAGTCCCGTCAAGGTCACGGCCAAGCTCGCGATCAGCGCTTGCTCCAAAGCCGCCTGCTGCCAGACCCGTTTCTGACGATAGGCCACGTCGATCAGGGCCAGGGTCAACATGTTGCTGAGCCCCGCCCCGAACAGATCTCCGACGGCCATATTCGGCGCGTCAATGAGCACGGCGCTGACCGCCGTGAAGACCTCGGGTAAGGACGTGGCCGCAGCCATCAACACAACCCCGATCCACAGTCGCCCGAGGCCGGAGTGCTCGGCGATCCGATCACCGTAGTGAGACAGCTTGGTTCCTGCAATCAGGATGACCACTGCGCTGAGAAGAAACATCCCCACCGCCATCAGCATGGCGTGGCCCCTTGCCCCTCGCGCCTCATCCTCTTCGGCTCCTGACGACGAGCACCGAACAGGGCGCGGCGACTGGGGTTCTCCGTTGTCCACACATGCGGTTAGCGCTCCGGGCTCTGTCGGCGGAGCCTGCCCGAGATTGTTTGAGCGCCCAGCTCCAGATTGGCATAGAGCACCCGCAAGAGATGATCTCGCGTGATCATGCCGAGCAACCGGCCGTCCTGTATCACCGGAACCTGGTTGACATCGTGCTGTTCCATGACCCCCAAGACGTCCAGAATCGGCGTCTCATGCGCAACCGCGTGTAGCCGACCGATCGGGGTCATCGCCTGCGCCACGACACTGTCCCCCCATCGTGCTTGAGGCACCGCCTTCACCTGATGCAGCGTCACCAGACCTTCGAGTCGGCCGTTCTGCGAGACCAGGAAACACCGCCGGCCCGTTCGTAAAATGTGCTCGTGCACCAAGTCCGCGAGACTCAAGTGGCCGGGCACCGTGGGACAGTCTCGCGCCATGATGTCTTCGGCCCTCAGGCCGCTCAGTGCCGACCGCATGCTCATCTGCAGGACGCTCTCCTGCGCGGCATTCAGCAAGAACCAGCCGATGAAGGCCAGCCAGAGTCCGCTGAACCAGTTATCCGTGATCAGCCCCATCCAAATCCCCCCAAGAATCAACGCATAGCCGACGGTCTGCCCGGAGCCGGCCGCGATGCGCGTGGCCTTCGAGAAGCTTCCGGTGTAGTGCCAGAGGGCAGCCCGGAAGATACGGCCCCCGTCGAGCGGGAAGCCCGGCACCAGGTTGAAGACCGCCAGCATTAAGTTGATCGACGCCAGCCACCCGCCCAGCGCAGCGACATGCTCGAGTTGGTCTCCGGCGAGATGAGACACGAACCCCCATCCTACGGCAAGCAAGGCGCTGGCGATCGGCCCCGCAATCGCAATCTGAAACTCCGTGAGGGGACGGTCAGGCTCCCGCCCGATTTGCGCCACGCCGCCGAACACAAAGAGCGTGATCGCCCGGACGGGAAGGCCCTTGGCCAGTGCCACGAAACTGTGGGCCAATTCGTGGATGAGAATCGACGCGAAGAACAGCAGGCTCGTGACAATCCCCACGGCGTAGTGCTCGACCGTCGTCCAGTGGGGGTGCTCCGAGGCGAAGCGCGTCGTGAGTGAAAAGGTGATCAGGGAAAAGATGATGAACCAGGAATAGTGGATGCCGACCTCGATGCCCCGGATGGTCGTCAACCGCACGGATTGTCCGATCATGCGAAATCTCCTTGCTAGCCATCAGATCTGCAACTCCTCCAACGATGGCCACCAGCCG
>SWDL01000152.1 GCA_005116795.1 Nitrospira sp.
TTTTTCGATGATCGTATCGTCGTCGCTGATCTTGGACTCAAAGGCCATCCCGTACTGATAGCCATGGCAGCCGCCGCCCCGGACATAAATCCGCAGGCCGACCGCATCCTGCTCCTCTTTGATCAACTCTTGAATCTTCACTTCCGCCATCGGCGTAATCGTGATCATGGGCTCCTCCTCTTCACGGACCATTGACGGTGTTCGTGTCTTGCCTCTCTTCGACGGTCATCCTTGCGTCTGGGACGCGGGGACCGCCGCCTCAGACCTTGGAGCGTTCCCCGGCGGTTCCCATTTCTTGTCCGGCACCCGGACCACCACATCGCCCAGAATGCGCGCCTGGCAGCCCAACCGGTGCCTCGATTCCGACAGGGCTTCACGATCCAGGAGATCCTGCTCGTCGAAGTCGATCTCCGAGAGCTGCTCCCCGCCGCGCTGCACCTCCACACGACAGGTGGTACAGGAAGCGTTGCCGCCGCAATCGTGATTCAGCGGAAACCCGAGCACGGTCGCCGCTTCCAGCAGAGACAGATTGGCCTCCACTTCGCCGCTCTTTCCCTCCGGGTGAAGAAATGTGACCTTCGGCATGCGGCCGGCTCCTCGCGGCCCTCAAACGTGTGCCGGCGTCCCCTTGAACGGGCAGACCTTGCGCGCGATATGCTCGTCGAACTCTTGCTTGAACAATTTCACGCTGCTCTGGACCAAGACCGCCGCCCCGGTCACCAGTGTGCAATAGCCCGTGCCTTTCACAAAGCCGCAGAGCTGGAGCAGCGAATCCATGTCCTTCTGCGTCCCTTCACCCCGCTCAATCTTCTCCATGAGCGTGGCCAGGTTGATGGTGCCCATCCGGCAAGGCGGGCACTGCCCGCAACTCTCACCCTTGAAAAAATTCGAGAACTTGAGCGTCTGGGCGACCATGCAGGTGGCATCGTCCACCACGATCACCCCCGCCGAACCCAGCCCCGTCCCCGCCTTCTTGAGCGAGTCAAAATCCATCGCAAGATCCAGTTGATCGGCCGTGACCATCGAGAAGGCCGGTCCGCCGGGGAACACGGCCTTCACCTTCCGGCCGTTCGGAACGCCCCCACCGTACTGCTCGATCAACACCCGGAGGGGACTGCCCAGCGGCAACTCGTAGACCCCGGGCGTGTTGACGGCGCCGCTCAGGGAAAAGAGCATGGTCCCTGGGCATTTCTCCGTGCCGACTTCGGTGAACCACCCCGCGCCGCGCCGGATGATTTGCGGAATATTGCAGAGCGTTTCGACATTGTTCACCAGCGTCGGTTTCCCGTACAGTCCGAAATCGGTCGGATAGAACGGCGGCTTCTGCCTGGGCATGGCCGGTCGCCCCTGCATGGACTCGAGCATCGCCGTTTCTTCGCCCGCGACATAACTCCCCTGCCCGGAGAAGATCTCGATCTCAAGATCCAGCCCACTTCCCATGATATTCTTGCCGATCAATCCCTTGGCCTTGGCTTGCGCCATGGCCTGCTCCAGATGCCGGTGCTCTTCCTCATACTCGTGATTCAGGTAGATGAACGCCGCCTTCGCGTTGACCGTGTGGGCGGCGATCAAACAGCCTTCCAACAACTGATGCGGCCGATGATTGACGAGATAGCGATCTTTGAACGTGCCCGGCTCATGTTCCCCGGCATTACAGACAAAATAGCGATCCTTGACCCGGTGGTTCAGCACCTTCTCCCATTTGATTCCCGTCGGGAACCCGGCGCCCCCTCGCCCCCGCAGACCCGCCTTCTTAATCTCAGCCACCACGTCATCGCGGCTCATGTCTTGCAGACAGCGACGCCACGCCTCATATCCACCCGCCCGTTCATAGGCGGCAAGGTCGGTCGCCGAGCCCTCGATGGGATGCAGCACGCGAGGTTGGGTCACAGCCGCTACTCACTCCTCTCAAGAGAGACACCACCATCGCGGTGGACTCTGAATTAAGCACTATACGGGGGCCTACCCCAAGCCGTCAAGGTCACGGATGTAAATTAGGTCATAATCTCAACGACTTAGGGCTACAGACCTATGGAATTTTGATTGCGGATAGGCCTTTCAGGGGGCGAGTTGCGCGGGGGATCAACGATCGGCGGAATTCCGGACGATCCGGAATTCCGCCGATCGGTTCGCGTCGGTTACTTGACCGGCAGGTGGCTCCCGGCGCCCATGAAGAACAGCATGGGGATCGAGAGCATGAAATTGATCCTCGACGCCATCAAGGCCTTCCGGCCCAAGGCCGCCACTTCGTCCGCCACTTCCTTGGACGGCGGCTTGCCGGTGTCGGCGGACTCCTTGGTGACGGCGATGATGCGCCGCT
>SWDL01000238.1 GCA_005116795.1 Nitrospira sp.
GCTGTGGATGCCGTAGGCGAGTCCCTGGTTATCCCGAACCGAATCCATCAGCCGAGAAGAGAAACCTCCGGCTCCGAGGATGTAGTTCATCACGGTCACGGCATAGAAGTCGGGGTTGGCGCGGTTGATGCCGACATGTCCCAACATGATGGTGGTCTGAGTCAGGTCCTTGTCGATCAGACGGGAGACGTTCTTGGTCACGGGCTTCGGCGTTCCGGCCTGCCGGGTGGGCGGAGCACCCTGGGCCCACCCGCCGAAATGCGTGGTGACCAGGGTCTTGGCTTCCTCAAGTGTGAGATCGCCCACGATCACCAGGATGGTCTGGTTCGGGAGGTATTCGCGACGGTAGAAAGCAAGCAGATCGTCCTTCGTGATGGGTGGAAGGGTCGCTTCGGTGCCCGCGACCGGCCAACGGTACGGATGCCCTTCAAAGACCAAACCATGAAAGGCCTTGGAGGCAATCGTTGCCGGCTCATCCTGTTCGCTCATGATCTGACCGAGGATTTGCTTGCGGACGCGTTCCACCTCACGTTCGGGGAAGGTTGGGTGGAGGAGGATATCGGCGAGTAACTCGGCGCCGTGCGTCAGATCTTTCTTCAGCACGCGGACCGACGCTCTGGAATAGTCGGCCTCCGTCCGGGTCGACAGCGTGCCGCCGACAAACTCTATCTCCTCCGCGATCTGTGTGGCACTGCGGGTGGTGGTGCCTTCATCGAGGAGGCTGGCCACCAGATTGGCCACGCCGGCCTTGTCCGCCGGATCCTGGGAGGCGCCCGCTTTGATGGTCGCGTGCAAGTGCACGATCGGTAGCGCATGCTGCTCGACCACCAGGACGGTGATGCCGTTCGGGGTCACAAACCGGTTCGGGGAGATGCCCGCTACGGCGTCTCCTGAATCAGAGCACATCGCGGCTGCTATCAGGCCGCACACCGCGAGAATACTGTGTTGCAGGCTGGGCCGAAGATTCATGCGCTCGTGGTGGCCGCTGCGGCTCATGGACGAGTCCCGCCTGTCGTTTCGGCAAACGGCTGCACTGGTGGGGTGGGAACCAGAATGCCCACCGTTCGTGCGTCCTCGATGAGGTAACGCTGTGCGACGCGTTGCACCTCATGAGGCGTGACCCGGCGGACTCGGTCGAGAAACGAGTCTTCAAACTTCCAGCCGGCGCCCACCGTTTCCGCCTGTCCCAGCATCATGGCTTGCCGGAAGATCGAGTCCTGCCCGAACACACGGCCGGCCTCCAGCTGATTCTTCGCGCGCTGCAACTCCAGCTCACTCGGAGGTTCCTGTTTGATCCGGTCTAATTCTCGGTAGAGGGCCTGCTCGGCAGCGTCGACTTTCTGTCCCGGCGCCACGACGACGTAGCAATAGAAGAGCTGGGGATCGGTTTGCAACAGGCTATGGTCGGTGCCGACCGCGAGGGCGATCTTCTGCTCATAGACCAGGCTGCGATAGAGGCGCGCGCTCTTGCCCTGGGCCAAGAGCGACTCCAGCAAGGCCAGCGCGTACGAGTCTTCGTGCTTGAAGTTCGGAGCCCGATAGGCCGCCAGCACAAACGGCAATTGCGCGTCACGCTTGACGAGGATGCGGCGTTCGCCCTTTTGTTCCGGCTCTTCAGGAATCGGGTGCGTCGGCACGGCCCGGGCTGGGATCGATGCAAACAAGCGCGTGATCGTCGGGAGAAGAGTCTTCACCTGGATGTCGCCGACGACGATCAGCGTTGCGTTATTGGGCACATAGTAGGTGTCGTAATGCCGCTGAAGATCCTCACGGGTCATGGCGTTGAGATCCGGAAACCAGCCGATGATCGGCCAGTGATACGGATGTTGTTGGAACGCCTGGGCGAACACGGCCTCGACCAGATAGGATTGCGGATCGTCTTCTGTGCTCATGCGGCGCTCTTCCTTGACGACTTCCCGCTCGAGCTGAAATTCCTTGTCGTCCAGCAGCAATCCGCGAAGACGGTCGGCCTCGAGTTCCAGCGCCAGCCCCACTCGATCCGCCGCCATGTTTTCAAAATATCCGGTGTAATCCTGGCTGGTGAACGCGTTGTCGTTGCCCCCGTTCTTCCGGATGGTGCGCGAGAAGGCCCCCTTGGGGTTCTGTGGCGTGCCCTTGAACATCATGTGTTCCAGCATATGGGACAGTCCGGCCCGCCCCATGACTTCATCCCGCGATCCGACCTTGTACCAAATCTGTACCGTGGCGACGGGGGCCTTCGGCACTTCCCTGAGCAGAACTTTCATGCCGTTGGCAAGCGTGAACTCCTGCACCTCTGAAGCCCCGGCCGAGGTGGAGCCGGCGAGAACGGCCATGGCACAGAGGAGCCCGATGTAAAGAGAGGACATGGAACAGAGTTGTGGAGAGACCCGATCGCACGCGAGGGAGACGATTCTACGAACAGACATCCGTAGCATGACGCGTATCCGAATTCAGAGCCACACGTGTCTGATTCCTAACAAGTCGTGGGGCGGATGTCAAGACGGGCAGAGAGGAGGCCGGCGCAAGTTGACCGAGCTGTCCGCAGGCGCCGAGGACATCATGCCCGCGGCGGCGGCGGATCAGGACATCGTATCCCGCACTTCGGAGCCGGAGCTGAAAACGGCGCACGGCGGTCTGGTCGGGACGGTGATAGGGGCTCCCCGGATAGTCGTTGAAGGGAATCAGGTTGATCTTGCAGCGAATCGATCGCAGCAGGGTCGCCACCTGTGCGGCCTGCTCCTCACGATCATTGATGCCGGCCAACAGCACATACTCAAAGGTGATCCGTGACCGTTCCGGAGTCGTGAGCTTCCGGCAGGCGTCCAGCAGTTCCGGCAGCGGCGCGATCCGGTTCGCCGCCGGCATGAGCTGGGCCCTCAATCCATCCGTGGGGGCATTCAACGATACGGCCAGATTTACGCCCAGGTTGACCGCGTCTTGCAGGCGCGAGGCCAAGCCGGCGGTCGACAACGTCATGCGCCGCGTCGAAAACCCCAGGCCCCAGGATGGATCGGCTAAGCGCGTGACGGCATCGGCGACGGCGTCGAAGTTGGCGAGGGGTTCTCCCATGCCCATCAACACGAGATTGGTCAGCGGCTCGCTCGCATCGAGACGATCGAGAACGGTCAGTACCTGATCGGCAATTTCGTGGCCGGCCAGGTTGCGCCGGAGTCCCATGTGCCCCGTCAGGCAGAAGCCGCAGTCCAACGTACATCCGACTTGCGTCGAGAGGCAGAGGGTGAGTCGCGGGCCGTCTGGAATGAGCACCGACTCGACTGTCAGCCCGTCAACGAGCGTAAACAGGAACTTTCGAGTCCCGTCCGCCGATTTGAACGAAGGAGCCGTCGCGGAAAACCGCTCGATGTACGCAACCGCGCTGAGACGAACCCGATCGGTCTTCGACAGGTTCGTCATCTGCTCGATGTTGCGGACACGCTCTCGGTAAAGCCACCGGAGCAATTGGGTCGCCCGGTAGGCCGGCCATCCCAGATTGGCCGCGAGTGCCCGGGCGCTTGTGGGATTCAAGGTGAGGAGGTTGAGGGGAGCCGACGGCTTGGGCGTGGATCGGCGTCCTCGGGAAGTCATGGCCGCAGCCTAACACAGCGTCAAACAGGAGGACAAGGCGGCACAAGGGCGTGAAGCGTAAGACGTGACACGTGAAACGAAAGGAAAGTGCATGTAGGATGTTGCTGAAGATGTGGGCTCACGCCGAGTCTGTTGCTATAATGCGCTGTTGATTGTTTATTGTTTGTTGAGGCATGCGAACAGTCCCAACCCCACGATCCATGTGTCACTGCCACAAGCTGCTGTGTCTCGTTGTGCTTGCGGGGCTGGGCCTCTTCAGCCTCGGGCCTGGTGCACCGGCTTTGGCTCAGGACCCTCCTACGGAAGTCCATCAGCCGACAGAGGTCTCGTGTGAGGAGCCGGAGGGCTGTTTCCGGTGGGCGGTTGCAGACCAACGATCGGCGATCCCATTCGACGAGCGCGTGACGGTCAAACTAGAACGCCTCCGCCGGCTTCTTCAGCGACATCCCGATAGCGTCTGGGCGAAACGAGCGGGGGTCCTGACCGGCGTGTTGTTGATTGAGCGGCAACCCGGTGAGGCGCTTCAGTTTCTGCGAGCCGCTGAGCGGGACTTTCCCCTTCTCGACGACTATATCCGCTATTGGATGGGGCAGGCCTACCTGAAGGCCGGGGAGGGGGGACTTGCGGCGATTCTGTTCGACTCTGTGCCCGATGTGGAACCGGACTCCTTGCTGGCTACCCGCGCGGCGTTCGGCGAAGGGACCGCGCTCTACCAGCTCGGTCAGTGTCGCCCCGCGGTGGAATGGCTGAAGAAAGCGGTCGCCGCCGACCCGAACCATCTGGACGTGCCGACCGCATGGCTGAATATGGCCGACTGTCATCTGAAGGACACCAAACCCATGGACGCTGCGGCGGCCTGGCGCCAGGTCTGGATTCGCTACCCCCAGAGCAAGGAGGCGAATGAAGCCCAGGCCCGATTGGCTCAAGGGGAGGGCGGGTGGACGCCCTCGCCGGACGAACGGTATGCCCGCGCCCTCTCCTGGCTGGCGCTGGCCATGCATCAAGAAGCGATGGACGAATTGAACCTCTTTCTCTCGCAGGCCAAGTCTCATCCCAAACGTCTCGAAGCAAAATTGAAGTTAGGCATCTCCCTCTCTCGGGTCAAACGCTATGATCTGGCCGCCAAACTCTTCGAGGAATTGGTCAAGGGGGAGGGACCTGAAGCCGGAGAGGCCACTGTGTGGCTGGCCCGAGCCTATCTTCGGCAAGGCGACGGAGACCGGCTGCTGACGGTGGCGCATGCCGCGGCCAAGCGACACGTGACGCCGGAGCAGCAGTTTGCCGTGTGGATGGCGGTGGGAGTGTGGCACGAGGACCAGGGGCAGTTTCCCGACGCCCTGGCCACCTATCGGCAGGCCGTCAAGATCGGAGAGACCTCTCCGGACATCTGGGACGGATGGTGGCGAATCGGCTGGACCTACTATCGTATGGGCAAGTTTCAGGATGCGTCACAGACGTTCCAAGAGGTGGCTCGTCTGAAGGATGATCCCCAGGTCACGCCGAAGTTCCTCTACTGGACCGCTCGGGCCCTGGAGAAACTCAATAATAAGAAAGCCGAAGATGCGCTGGCGGCGGTGTGCCGGAAATATACCCTGACCTACTATTGCCAACTGGCCCGCATGCGCATGAACCAAGAAGGCCGCCCTCAGCCCATGGATCAGAATGGGGAGATGACGACCCCCGACGAGATCAGACGAGAGCTCGAGCTGGACCGCCATTATCGGAAAGCGGTGGAGCTCCAGGTTCTCTCGATCCAGACGGAAGCCGGACGGGAATTTGCCTGGCTGGCTGATCACTACTCAATGAATCGCGATGTGCTCATGGGGCTCTCGACGCTCCTGAGCGAAGCCGGAGCCCACCACCAAGCGCTTCGTCTCGCTCGGCTCAATTTCCGCGATGGGCTGGAGCGCGGATCGGAAGCGGTCCCGGCGGGGCTGTGGGGGGTGGCCTACCCGACGGCCTATCTCCCGACGATCCGGAGCTATGCCGGGGACCTGGTGGATCCGTTCCTGGTTGCGGCGATCATTCGAGAGGAAAGCCAGTATGACACCCGGGCGGTCTCGCGTGTCGGCGCCCTGGGGCTCATGCAGCTCATGCCGGCCACGGCTCAAACCGTGGCGCGAAAGTTCGGGGCCTCTCCCCCGACTCGGGATGATCTCTTCGACCACGAAACCAATATTCGGCTGGGCACCCGCTACGTGGCCCAGCTCCTGGAGCAGTACGGAGGCAATCTGATCCATGCGGTGGCGGCCTACAACGCCGGGCCGGCGGCGGTGTCGAACTGGATGGCCAAGCATGGCCATCGGGAGTCCGATGAATTCGTCGAGCTGATTCCCTACCAGGAGACCCGCCAGTACGTGAAGCGCGTGCTGCGAAGCTACCGGGAGTACCATCGCCTCAATTCCGGCCGATGCGCCTCCCAGTTCCTTGACAAGGTGTGCTGAAGCTCTTATAAAACGAATCGTATCCGTCCGAGTCGCAGCGCCACGCGGGCGGCGCTCGTGACATCACGGCACACCAGGCCACGCGATCATAGGCAGCGCCAATGGCGATGGAAAGGCTCGAAGGACTGGAGGCCCGCGTCCGGAAACTCGTGGAGATGATCCAGGGTCTCAAACGCGAGAATGCCGAGCTGCAGAGCCAGTTGCGGACGGCGAAGGAGCGACTGATGCGCCAGCAACATCAGGGGCAACGTTGGGAGGAAGAGCGCGACGACATTCGATCCCGGATCGAGACGGTCATGGTCGAACTCGAGCTGCTGGAAGGAATCGGGGAATCAAAGGAGGTGGCGCTTGACTAACAACGGGGTGGAAGTCGAAATCTACGGGGAGCGCTATACCATCCGGGGCGGGACCGACGAGCAACAGGTCACGCGCCTGGCGAGCGAAGTTGATCGGCAGATGCGGGAGCTGGCCCTGACGATGCGCACCGCGACGCCGGCCAAGATCGCAGTGTTGGCCGCCCTGCACCTGGCCCATGAACTCCAGGAGGTTCGGGCGCTCCAGCAGGAAAAAGAAGCCGATCTCGATCGGCGCGCGTTTGATTTGATGGAGACCATCGAAGCGGAGCTGGGGTCCGTCCGCGCGCGATGAGCCCCGCTGTTCTTGCTTTGGATGGGATGATCTGTTAGGGTAATCGCGAAGGATGGAAGCGCCGCGTCACGGTTGGTGCGCGGGCGAGGAAGTGGATCTGATGGGGCACACAATTCTCGGGACGAACGCGTTTTCGATTCGAACTGACGCGCAGAGGGGGCCGGCTTGATCGGTAATTCGATAATTCAGAGGGTGCCCTTCTGCGGCATACTGGTAGAGAGGCTTGGTCGGTTTCTGGTGGCCATGCGTGTTCGCGTGGCGGCGCTCCGATGGATGATGGTCGGTCCCACTTTGGTGATGGTCCGTCGCAGAGGGGCTGTTCCATCGGAACGGATCCTGCCCACACGGAGGGCTGGAGGGGATCCCACCAGAGGACGTCCTCCGTGGATATCGGTTCGATCGCTGCGTTCCATGGTTCTGTGAATCCCTGGTGAGTCCCCTCGGTCTCGTGCTCGTCCGATCGACGGGCCGGGATGGTTGTCTCTCTCGTCGCTTCCCCCGATAGCGTAGTCGGTTTTCCAAGAGCCACGGCGGCTCTTGGGCGTGGGCTCTGTGTCTGCGCATTTCAGGGCATCCATGCCGCAAAGGGGGTGGGTCCCATTCTTACAACAATCCTGACATATATCGCCATTGCGGCCGTCGGCGCCGCAGCCGGCATCGGGTTGCAGCATGTGCTGCGCCGTCGCGCGAGGCAGGCGGCCGAGACGGCAGCTCAAGACCGCGCGCGGCAGGTGATTCAGACCGCGGAGCGTGAAGCGGAGAATGTGCTGAAAGAGGCCCGGCTTGAATCCAAGGACTTGCTGCTCCAGGGACGGACTGAATTGGAGCGGCAGCAGAAGGATCAGCGGGCGGAAGCCACGGCGGCGGAACGCCGGGTGGCTCAGCGGGAAGAAAATCTGGACCGCAAAGCCGGGGCGCTTGAAAAGCGGGAAGGCGAGGTCAAGGGTCTGGAGACCGTCCTAGCCAGGCGGGACGCCAGTCTGGCCCAGCAGGAGCAGGCCTCCGAACGCGCCCTCAAGGAGCATCGACAGGCGTTGGAGCGGGTCGCCGGTATGACCGCCGAGGAGGCCAAGCGCACGCTCGTGACCCAAATCGAAACGGAAGCGCGGCTGGACGCAGCCGGGCTGACAAAGCGCATCCTGGACGAGTCCCGCGAGGGCGCGGAGCGTGAGGCTCGGGAGATCATCGCGCGGTCTATTCAGCGGGTCACGCGCGATTATGTTTCGGAAGCCACGATCTCAGTCGTCCCGATTCCCAATGACGCGATGAAGGGACGCATTATCGGCCGGGAGGGGCGGAACATCCGCGCGATCGAGGCCGCGACCGGTATTGATCTGATTATCGACGAGACGCCGGAAGCCGTCGTGATTTCCGGATTCGATCCGCTCCGTCGGGAGATCGCCAAGGTCTCGCTGGAGCGACTGATGGCGGATGGCCGTATTCATCCGACGCGGATTGAGGAGATCGTCGACAAGGTCAAGATTGATATTGAGAAACTGATGATCGAGGAGGCCGAGAAGGTCATTTTCGAGGTCGGCCTCTCGGATTTCCACCCCGAACTCGTCAAAGTGCTCGGACGCCTGAAGTATCGGTTGAGTTACGGCCAGAACAATCTCTATCACGCCCGCGAGGCGGCGTATATTTGCGGCATCATGGCCGCGGAACTCGGGCTGGACGTGAAATTGGCCAAGCGAGGCGCGCTGCTGCACGACATCGGCAAAGCGATCTGGCGAAAAAGTACGGCGAATCGGAGAAGGTGGTGAATGCGATCGCGGCGCATCACGAGCAGGTTGAGCCCATCTGTCCGGAAACGGTGCTCGTGGCCTCTGCGGAGGCCCTGTCTGCCGCCCGGCCGGGAGCAAGGCGCGAAGCGCTCGAATCCTACGTCAAGCGGTTGGAGAAACTCGAATTGCTGGCCGTCGGGTTCAAAGGGGTGCACAAGGCCTATGCGATTCAAGCCGGGCGGGAGATTCGCGTGATCGTGAAGCAGGACGAGGTGACGGACACGGAATCGTTCCAGATCTCTCGCGACCTGGCCCGGAAAATCGAACATGAACTGACCTACCCCGGACAGATCAAGGTGACGGTCATTCGGGAAAGCCGCTACGTGGATACGGCGAAATAGGCGGCGAGCCGAAGGTCAGAAAGTTAGAAAGTCTCAAAGTCTGAAAGTCTTTCAAGACGCACAAATCGGATGCCTCGGTGACATGTGCACCCTGGGCCGTTACCTATGAGGCTTTCAGACTTGTCGACGCCGAGTTGAAATGAAGGTCCTGTTCATCGGCGACATCATGGGGGAGCCGGGACGGCGGGCGGTGACCCGGGTACTTCCCCGGGTCGTCGCCCATCACGGCGTCGACCTGGTGATCGGCAATGCCGAGAACGCTGCTGGGGGGTTTGGGATCACCCCCGACCTCGCCGCAGAGTTGTTCGGTCTAGGGCTGGCCGCCATCACCCTCGGCAATCATGCGTGGGATAAGAAGGAAACGATCGAGTACATCGAGCGTGAGCCCCGGTTACTTCGCCCCGCCAACTATCCGGACGGCGTGCCGGGCCGCGGCGCCACCGTCGTCGAGACCGCGGCGGGAGCGCCGCTGGGTATCATCCAGGTGATGGGACGCGTGTTCATGCCCACGCTGGACTGCCCGTTCCAGCGGGCGCGGCGCGAGGTCGAGCAGCTCAAAGCCAGGACGCGCGCGATCATTGTCGATATGCATGCCGAAGCGACATCGGAGAAAATGGCGATGGGCCACTTTCTCGACGGCGAGGTGACGGCGGTCGTCGGCACCCACACCCACGTCCAAACGGCGGATGAACAGATCCTTCCGAAGGGCACCGCGTATCTGACCGACATCGGGATGACCGGGCCGATCCACTCCGTCATCGGCATCAAAAAAGAGCTGGCCATTCAGAAGTTTCTGACTCAGATGCCGGTCCGATTTGAAGTCGCCTCCGGTCCGGCTATTTTCAGCGCCGCGCTGATCGAGCTCGATGCGGCCCTCGGCAAGGCCGTCTCGATTCAACGGCTGCGCCTCGCCGAATAGCGCTGAGGCGGCGGTATCCGTCCGGTTCGCCACCATGCAGACGTCGTTCCATTCTGCCGCCATCCTCTCCGTCTCCGATGTCGTGAGGGCAGCCAGAGACCGGCTTGAGCAGGCCTTCACGGATGTCTGGATTGAAGGCGAGGTCTCGGGCCTGCGCGCCCCCGGCTCAGGCCACCTCTATCTGACCCTGAAGGATGCCCAGGCACAGATCAAGGCGGTGATCTTCCGTGGCGTCGCCACGCGGCTTCGATTTGGGATTCAGGACGGACTGTCCGTCGTCGCACGGGGCCGGTTGACGATCTACGAAGCGCGCGGAGATTTCCAAATCGTCCTCGACGTCGTCGAGCCGAAGGGTCTCGGCGCCTTGCAGCTGGCCTTTGAACAACTGAAAGAACGGCTCGCTCGCGAAGGCCTGTTCGAGGAGTCGCGAAAACGGCCGCTGCCGTTCTTGCCCCGACGCGTAGGCCTGGTCACCTCGCTGCACGGGGCGGCGGTCCGTGACATGCTGACCGTGCTGCAGCGACGATGTCCCGCCATCGGCATCATCATTGTGCCGGTGTTGGTCCAAGGCGACGGGGCGGCCAGGCAGGTTGCCGACGGGATCAAGCGGCTGAACGCGGCGAAGCTGGTCGATGTGATGATTGTGGGACGGGGCGGGGGCTCGATCGAGGATCTCTGGACCTTCAATGAAGAGGTCGTGGTCCGGGCGATCGCGGCGTCGCGGGTGCCGGTCGTGTCGGCGGTCGGCCACGAGATCGACACCACGCTGGCGGACTTCGCCGCGGATTATCGCGCGCCGACTCCCTCGGCGGCTGCAGAGGCTGTGGTCCCGGTGCTCTCGGAGGTGATCGAAGGGCTCAGTCAGCGTGAATCGAGACTGGTGCGCGCGCTGCAGGGACGACTGGTCGGATACCGGCACGAGCTGGCCGGCCATCAACTCGTAATTCAGGGGGTGCGGCTCCGCTTCCAGCGTGTGGCCCAACGGCTGGATGATCGACTGGAAGCCGCGCAGTCGGCCATGCGGACGTTGTTGGCGGCGCATCGCCTCCATGCGGTGAAGATTCACCATGGTCTGCGCATCGCCGGCCCGGCCGGGTGGATCCATGACCGACTGGTGGTCGTCCCGCAGTTGTTGAAGCGGGCCAGGCAGGGAATCGCCGCCGTGTTAGGCCGAAAGCAGTTGGAGAGCCGGCACGTCTTGCGGGCTCTCGGGGGGCTCAATCCGTTGGCCATCCTGGCCCGAGGCTACAGCGTGGTGTGTCGGGTCAGGGATGGGCGCGTGGTCAGGTCGGTGTCTGATGTCGTTGCCGAGGAGGAGATCCTGGCTCGACTGCACGAAGGGCAACTGGTGTGTACGATTCGGAAGCTGCTCCCCCAAGGATGACGTCGACCGGGAGTCGACGGGTTCCCGGGCGAGCGGTCGGCGATGGCGATCGAGCCTGGGTCCGATGCTTGACCCTGTCCCCTCCCAGGCTATAATAGACCTCTCGTCGATCGAGACCTGACGCAGTTCTCACGGACAGGCCGCTCCGCACATCGGTCAGGAGATTGTGGTTGGCCCCTCAACGGTTTGAACAGGCAATGACGCGCTTGGAAACGATTGTATCCGAGCTCGAGCGAGGGGAGCTGCCTCTTGACGAATCCCTCAAGATTTTCGAAGAAGGGATCAAGCTCTCCAAATCCTGTTTGAAAATGCTGGACGAGGCGGAACGCAAAGTGGAAATTCTCATCCAGGACAAGGATGGAAAGAGGCAGCTCCGGGCCTATAATTTCGACGACGTGGATGCGGAAGGCGACGCCAAGTCCGACTGAATGCCTGACGCGCAATGCGCCCTCTCCGACGCATCCGGACGTTTCCTTCCCCATGAGTCGAAAGGTCATGCCCATCCGCGACCGGCTGGACCGCCGTCTGGTGGCCCGCGGACTGGCCGAAAGTCGCGAACAGGCCGGCCGCTTGATTCTCGCGGGAGCGGTCAAGGTGCAGGGGGTTCGTGCCGATAAAGCTTCGATGATGGTGTCGGTTGAGGCCACCATCGAGGTCGTACCCAGGGCGTTGCCCTATGTCAGTCGGGCAGGCGGAAAATTAGCCGCGGCGCTTGACACGTTCGGCGTGGACCCCGCGGGGCTGATTGCGATGGATGTCGGCGCTTCGACCGGTGGGTTCACGGACTGTCTTCTGCAGCGGGGCGCGCAGCGGGTCTATGCGGTGGATGTCGGCTATGGCCAACTGGATTGGCGACTCCGGCAGGACCCGCGGGTGGTCATACTGGATCGGAGGAATATCCGGCATCTCGACCGCTCGGAGATCGCGGATTCCGTTGCGATGGCCGTCATCGATGTGTCTTTCATTTCGTTGCGGACCGTCTTGCCCAGCGTCATGAAGTTCCTGGACGCATCCGCAGTCGTGATTGGGCTGGTCAAGCCTCAGTTTGAAGTGGGGCGAGGCCGAGTTGGTCGGGGTGGGATCGTTCGAGAGGAGGCCCTCCGCACCGAAGCCATCGAGCAGGTTCGGGCCGTCGCGGAGACACTCGGTCTGGAGGCGATCGGGAAGGTGGACTCTCCCATCGTCGGCCAGAAGGGAAACCGGGAAATCCTCGTCGGTTGGCGGGCCGCCGGCATCCATGAATAAGAGACAAGAGAGGGCGCCAAGGATCAGAGGCGCCATCACTCTCGACCGTCATTCATTGCGAGTCATACGATGAAAATCTTGGTCACAGGCGGAGCAGGCTTTATTGGATCACACCTCGTCGATCGGCTGTTGCAGGAAGGGCATGAGGTGGTGGTGGCCGACGATTTGTCCAAGGGCAAGCGTCGGAACGTGAGTAAGGCCGCAGGTTTTTACAAACGCGATATCCGAAGCAAATGGATGGACGGGGTCTTTCGCCGAGAGCGCCCGTCGGTGGTGTTTCATTTGGCGGCCCAGATGGACGTGAGAAAATCCGTGGAAGATCCGATGTTTGATGCGGACGTCAACGTGCTCGGTCTCTTGAACGTCATGCAGATGTCGGTCAAGTACGGGGTGCGAAAAGTCGTGTTTGCCTCGTCGGGTGGGGCGATCTACGGGGATCAAAGCGTGTTCCCTGCCCCTGAGAGCCATCCGACCACGCCCGTTTCTCCCTACGGGATTACCAAGCTCGTCGGCGAACACTATTTGAGGTACTACGAGAAACTGGCGGGAATCCAGACCGTGAGCCTCCGTTTTGCAAATGTCTACGGGCCGCGGCAGGATCCGCACGGGGAAGCCGGGGTGGTCGCCATCTTCACGCAAAAAATGCTGCGCGGGGAGCAGCCGATCATCAATGGAAACGGACGACAGACCCGCGACTTTGTCTTTGTGGATGATGTGGTGGAAGCGAACCTTGCCGTGCTCGGCAAAGACGTGAGCGGGGCCTATAATGTCGGGACCGGGGTTGAGACGACGATCAACGAACTCTTCGCGCGGCTCTCGGAGTGTACGAAGCGAGGCGGGAAGGAGATCCACGGTCCCGTGAAGAAGGGGGAGCAGGCCCGGAGCGTGATTGATCCGACCAAATTGCGTCACGAACTCGGCTGGGATCCGCGCGTGTCGTTCGCAGAAGGGCTGAAGCGAACGGTCGAGTTTTTCAAGGAGCAGGCGGAGTAGGGATCGTCACCCATCGGCTGATGCCGGGAACTGTCCCATCAGTCTGGTCAGCGGTACCGGGGAACGTTCGGGTCAATCTGAAGAGACCATGCGTCAATCCCGCCCACAAGGTTCCGCACATTCGTGAAGCCCTGCTGCAGGAGAAATCCCGTCGCATCGGCGCTTCGCATGCCGTGATGACAGTAGGCGACGATCGCATCGTCCTTCTTCAGTTGGTTCAATGACTGTGGGAGCGTCCCGAGCGGAATGAGCACCGATCCTTCGATTCGAGCCAACGAGTATTCCCAATCCTCCCGGACATCAACCAAGCAGATCTTGTCCCCACGATCAAGGCCATCTTTCAGTTCCCTGACCGTCATTGTAAATCCCATCATTCCCCCTTACGGTTACCGCGAAAACGGACAGTCAATTTTATGGTGCGGCTGATTCCCTGTCAACACAACGGGGAGCCTGCCGATGAAGAGCCGATTGTTGCGCGTTCTGAAGTGGAGCGTCAAAAATTGACTCCCGTGGACAGGAAATAGCCTACACTCTCTACGTTCCAGATCGTGGGTCTGTCTGGATCTTCCACGTCAAGGATCTTGTTTTTCAGATAGTTAGCAACTTTCGTCGCATAATTGATGGACTCGGTACGAAATTTGCCTTGATTTAGAGGGGAGAATGGTCCCAAGTTGGGGCCTCTCGTATCAGGAGCCCCAATATCTTGTGAGCCGAGGGATTGATGAAATCGTGGTCCTTGTGACCACGCCCAATGGGGTTGAAGCCCGGAAGATCGGGAAGCGGGTGGTCGATGCGAAACTCGCCGCCTGCGTCACTATCATCCCGGGAGTCCGTTCGATCTACCGATGGAAGGACAAGATCTGTGACGACCAGGAAGTGCTTCTGGTCATCAAGACAACGAAGAGGCTCTTCAGCAAGCTTGAGGACATGGTCAAGCGCCTTCACAGCTATGACACACCGGAAATCATCGCAATGCCTATCCTTGCTGGGTCTGATGACTATCTGAGATGGATCAGGGCATCAACGCGTAACCCATGATTGTTAAAGGACATACGGATCGATCATCAAGAAAGTCGTTGCGGAGGCCGAAAGGTTTGAGTAGACTATCGCCACGGTATCGTTCAGCGTTGCAAGCGGCCGCCTCTCTTCACTGATAGACAGCGTTGTTATGAATCCAGTTAAGAGCAACGAAGACTACACGGTCGTCATTTTTAGAGGGACCATGGCGCCCCCTCTCCGGTTCAGTATTCCCCGGAAGGTCGTGCGAGGGATTCTGGCGGTCGTCATCGTCTTTGGCGTGGCCGAGTTGGCCTTCCTGACGCAGTATGTGATCCAAACAGGTGCGGTCTGGGAGCTTCGAAGTCTCCGGCAGGAACAAGTCAGTATCCGGGCGCAGACCTCGGCCTTTGCGAACTCCGTCGACGATCTCAAGCGCCGGCTGCTGAACATGAGGGAAATCAATCAGCGTCTTCGGGTGATGATGGGAATCGATGCCCAGAAATCTGAGGATTTGCTGGATGGAAAGGGGGGTATCGACCTCCCCTTGCCTCCTCCAGGCAGCCAGAATGACCAGGCCAGGCCTGGGGCTCAGAGTCAAGGAGGGGATGCGCTTGACGCCGACTCCTCGAATCTTCTCCGGAAGGAAGACTCGGCCCGTTTGGACCAGGCTCTGATGGGGCTTGACCAAGCCATGGAGCGGGAGGAGCAAAGCCTGCAGAAGCTCTCTAAGGTGGCGAATGAGCGTGTGGCACGGCTTGGTGCCATGCCCTCGATTCGTCCGGTTCAGGGGTGGATGACTTCAGGGTTTGGCCCCCGCATGTCACCGTTTACCGGCCAGATGGCCATGCATGATGGGATGGATATCGGGGCACCGATGAATTCTGGGGTCAAGGCCACGGCAGCAGGCCGAGTGTCGGTCGTGGGCTACGATCCAAAAATGGGCAACTTGGTCAATATTGATCATGGATACGGGATTGAGACGCAATTCGGGCACTTGGCCAAAATCATGGTCCGGGATGGCCAAAAAGTGAAGCGCGGAGATCTCATCGCGCTCGTCGGCAACACCGGGTTCGCGACCGGCCCCCACCTTCATTACATGGTGAAGATCCAAGGTCGGCCCGTCAATCCGCAGACCTATATTCTGGAATAGTTCTCCCCCCGCCGGAACCGCATCGTTTCTCATCTCAAGATCTGAGCCTCCTGCTACAAGGCCGCAAGGAGACGATTCCGCATGACCTCGGCTTTGAGAGCGAGCCCTTCCCCGCGTGCCATTCAATTAGTCGCTGAAGCCCTCGGGCTGCGTCCAGAAGAGACGATTCCCTACGGGCGCGGATTTCTAAAGATTTCCCTGTCGGTGCTGGAGCGTCTGAAGCAAGCCCCGCTCGGTCGCTACGTCCTCGTCACGGCCATCAACCCCACGCCGTTGGGAGAAGGTAAGACCACCACTTCGATTGGGCTCGCCATGGCGCTGTCGTGGCTTGGGCACCGGTCCATGGTGACCTTGCGGGAGCCGTCGCTGGGGCCGGTATTCGGGATCAAGGGCGGCGGGACCGGCGGGGGGCGGTCGCAGCTCGTGCCCAGCCAGGAGATCAATCTTCATTGCACCGGTGATGCCCATGCGGTCGCGTCGGCGCACAATCTCCTGGCAGCCATGCTCGACAACCATCTGTTTCATGGCAACGAGTTCAGGCTGGACCCCGCCTGCATCAGATGGCCGCGCGTCATGGGGCTCAGCGATCGAGCCCTCCGGCATATTCGGCTCACCGGGGCCGATGGAGGGGAGCGCGAGAGCGAGTTCATTCTCACGGAGGCCTCAGAGGTGATGGCCATCCTTGCGCTCGCATCGGGTCCTGATGACTTACAGCGTCGCCTCGAACGAGTGCTGATCGGTGTCACGAAGGACGGGCAACCCGTCACCGGCGAGAGGCTTGGTTGCGTGGGGGGGATGACGGCACTGCTATGGGACGCCTTGCTGCCCAACCTTGTCCAAACGATCGAGGGGACCCCGGCGATCGTCCACACGGGACCGTTCGGGAACATTGCCCACGGGAACTGCTCCGTGCTGGCGGATGCCATGGCCATCCGGTTGGCCGACTACGTCGTCACGGAGGCAGGGTTCGGCAGCGACCTGGGGGCCGAGAAATTCTTTCACATCAAATGCCGCACCTCTGGCCTATGGCCCCAGGCCGCTGTCATTGTGGCGACACTACGTGCATTGAAGCTCCATGGAGGTGGCGGCGTGGTGAAAACGGGGCAACCACTTCCCATGGGCCTCACAGGAGCCAATCGAGCAGCCTTGCAAAGGGGACTGGCCAATCTTGAAGCACACATCGCCAACGTGAAGGCGTTCGGCGTGACGCCGGTCGTGGCCATCAATGCGTTTGCAGAGGATTCCCCGGAGGAGCTCGAGGACCTCCGACGTTGGTCCATCGATGCGGGGGCCTTCGACGCGGCGGTCTGTACGCATTTCGTCGACGGAGGGAAGGGCGCGGAACGACTGGCTGAGGCGGTGACGCGTGCCTGCCGCCGACCGACATCCAGGACGGCTCTCTATCCAGACACAGCCTCGATCAAGGAGAAGATCGAGACCGTGGCTCGGCGGCTCTACGGCGCAGGCGGCGCGGCCTACGAACCACGCGCGGAACAACAGATTGAGGAGGCGGTACGACTCGGGTACGGAGGGTTACCGATCTGCATGGCCAAAACCCCACTCTCCCTCTCGCACGATCCGCTCCGAAAGGGCCGGCCCACCGGCTTTACCCTGCCGATTCAGGAACTGCGGATTTTGGCAGGGGCAGGATTCTTGACCGCGGTCTGTTCGGGCATCCAGCTGATGCCGGGATTGCCCAAGAAACCGGCCGGAGAACGCATCGGGGTGGATCCGAAGACGGGAGAGATCGTTGGACTTTCTTAAACACCGGCGAGAGGCTAGCCCCTCGCCGCTTGTCTGCGCGTCAGCGCTGTTTGAGGTATCGGAAGAATTCCGAGTCCGGCGTCATAATGACGGTCGTGTTTTGGCTGAGGGTTTTTCGGTAGGCTTCCATCGACCGGGTGAATTCGAAGAATCGCTGATCCTGTTTGTAGGCTCCGGCATAGGTCTTGAAGGCCTTCGCGTCGCCATCTCCGCGTAGTTCCTGCGCCGTCTTATAGGCTTCAGCGAGAACAATTTCACGATCCTTTTCCGCTTCGGATCGAATTTTCTGCGCTTCCTCTGCCCCCTCCGCGCGATACTGCTTGGCTTGCCGTTCCCGTTCGGCCTGCATGCGGGCAAACACGGCCTTCTCATTCTGTTCCGGCAAGTCGGCGCGTTTCATACGGACATCC
>SWDL01000239.1 GCA_005116795.1 Nitrospira sp.
TCAACAGAGCCGGTTGAGTGAATTCGGTCCGGTTGAGTCGTTCGGCCGGCCCCTCAAAACACAAGGCCGCCGCATCGTAACCCAGGACGCACGAGGCCTCCTCGTACACCCTCCGCGCCGACGGCACGGCATCGTAGAACGCGCGACCCATCCCGACCGATTGAGACCCTTGGCCGGGAAACACAAACCCAATCCCCATGGCGGCGTATGATATGGAGGAATTACTTTCCAATGTCAACTTCAAAAGCCGCGGGCGGTCATCGGTCAACGGTCATTGGGGACAAGACAAGTCGTCTCTCGCTTCTACTTCCGGTGACAAATGACTGATGACCAGTGACGTCCTAGTCCACAATAAACTCCCCGCCGTCGACGCACAACACATTGCCGGTGATCCACTGCGCCTTCGGGAGGCTGAGCAAGCCGATGGCCTCGGCGACGTCTTGCGTCGTCGTGAGCCTCCCGGATGGATTCTTGCGCTTGGCCATGGCGATCATCTCGTCGGCCCCGGGAATCTTCCGCAACGCAGGGGTATCGGTCACGCCTGCCATGATGGCGTTTGCGGTGATCCCCAGCGGCGCCAGTTCCAGCGTGAGCTGGCGAATGTGCGACTCCAGCGCCGCCTTGGCCGCCGAGACCGCCCCGTAGGTTTTCCAGACTCTGGCCCCTCCTGCGCTGGTCATGGCATAGATTCGGCCGCCCTTCCCCATGAGGCCCCGGGCCACGAGGTCTTGCGTCCAGTACACCAGACTGTGGGCCATCACGTCCAACGTCATATCCATGTGCGGCTTCGCAATCGTGTCCCCGGGCGAGGACGCGATGTAGGGTTTCAGGGTCCCGAAGGCCAGCGAGTGCAACAACACGCGCACCCGGCTCGAGCTATGACCGTCGGTGAGACGGGCCTGAATGGCATCGAGCACCTCTTTCCGTGTCTCTTCAGCCGCGGCATTCGCATTGATGAAGACGGCCTCCCGGCCCTTCGCCTTGATCTCGCTGACAATGCGGTCGGCATTCGCCTGCGTCGCCTTGCGATCCAGATGCACGCCGAAGATGTTCATGCCCAGGGAGGCCAACTCCAATGCCGTCGCCTCTCCAAATCCACTGGAGGCGCCCAAAATCAAGGCCCATTCGCCTGCTAACGGCTGAGTCTCAGTCGCCATCGTGCTCTCCTCGTACACATTGTGTTGATCGGTTGAGTGTCTTGGTCCGCTCGAGCCGGTCCGCCTGGTTTGTCTCGTTTGTCTGGGGCACTAGAAAACCAGACAAACCTGCCCAACCACATAGACCGATAGTCACCATCTGATGACCGTCGAGCCCCAGGTCAGGCCGCTTCCGAAGGCGCTCAGCAGCACCGTCGCCCCCTCCTGCAGGCGTCCGTCGCGCACCGCCTCATCGAGTGCCAGGGGAATCGAGGCCGCCGACGTATTCCCGTACCGATCGATGTTCAGGGCGATCTTTTCCATGGGCAAGCCCAGCCGGTGCGCCACGGCTTTGATGATACGCAAATTGGCCTGGTGCGGCACGTAGAGATCGATGTCGTCGGCCGACAACGTGTGGTGCTCCAGGGCCTCCTTCGCCGACCGCACGAGCGTCTTGACGGCCACCTCGTAAGTCTCATTGCCCTTCATCTTGATGTACTGCATCCGTTCGGCCACGACCTTTTCGGAGGGCGGCATGCGTGAGCCGCCGCCCGGCACGCAGATCAGATCGCCTAAGCTGCCGTCCGAATGCAGATGAGACGAAAGAATGCCCCGGTCTTCGTCGGTCGCGCTCAGCACCACCGCCCCGGCCCCGTCGCCGAACAGAATGCAGGTCCCGCGGTCCGTCCAATCGGTGATCGCCGACATCACCTCGCTGCCGATGACGAGGACGTGCCGTGCGCCGGTTCGAATGAACGAGTCGCCCACGGCCAGCGCATACACAAAACCGCAGCAGGCCGCCGAGACGTCGCAGGCCGCGGCGCGGGTGGCCCCCAAACGATGCTGCACCAGGCAGGCCGTCGACGGGAGCGGCGCATCACCGGTACACGTCGCCATCAGAATGAAGTCGAGAGCGCCGGCCGGCACCCCCGCCGCCTCCAGCGCCCGTTCTGCCGCCCTCACGCCAAGGTCGGAACAGGCTTCGCCCGGCGAGGCCACGCGGCGTTCTTTGATGCCGGTCCGCTTCACGATCCATTCGTCGGAGGTCTCCACCATGCGTGCGAGATCCGCATTGGTCACAACCCGTGTCGGCACATAGGACCCGGTGCCCACAATGCGGGATCTCACGCGGACGCGTCTCCTTTGGTCCTCCGGGAGACGGCGAGGCTCTCCTCAATGTCCTGCCGGATCAGCTCGTGCAGTCGGCGCTCGGCCAGGTCCTTCGCGCGTTTGATCGCGTTCTTGATCGCTTTGGCGGACGAGCGGCCGTGGCAGATGATGCTGACCCCGTTCACCCCGAGCAGCGGGGCTCCGCCGAACTCGGCGTAGTCGGTCCGCCGTTTCAGGCGCAGAAGCGGCCCGGCGAGAAACAGGTAGGAGAGTCTCCCGAGCGCCGATGCCGCAATCTCCTTCATGAGCATCTTCTTGAAGGTCTCCGCGAGCCCTTCGGAAATCTTCAGCGCCACGTTGCCGATAAAGCCGTCGCACACGATCACATCGGCCCCGCCGCTATAGACGTCGCGTCCCTCCACATTGCCGATGAAGTTGATCGGACCGGCCTTCAAGAGCTTGAGCGCTTCCTTGGTGACTTCGTTGCCCTTCGAATCTTCTGCTCCGATGCTCAAGAGGCCCACGCGTGGGTTCGGCTTGCCGAACATGCACTTGCCGTACTCGTGGCCCATGATGCCGAACTGGTAGAGGTGCTGCGCAGTGCAATCCACGTTGGCGCCCACGTCCAGCATGATCGCGCTGCCGGTCAGCGTCGGAAGGGCCGTGGCGATCGCAGGCCGTTCCACCCCCTTGATGACTTCAAGGACAAAGAAGGCGGCGACCATACTGGCCCCGGTATTCCCGGCGCTGACGACGGCCTGCGCGTCTCCGGATTTCACGAGTTCGTTGGCGATCCAGACCGAGGAATCCCGCTTCTTGCGCGCCACCTGAGCGGGTGACTCGTGCATCTCCACCACTTGCGGGGCATGCGCCACCGTCAGCCGACCGCCGGCGCGCGGAAACCGGGCCACCTGCGCCGTGAGTTGCTGCCGGTCTCCCACCAGCACCACGTGCACGTCCAGTTCCGTGACGGCCTGAGCCGCCCCTTCCACGATGGGACCGGGACCATGATCCCCACCCATCGCATCGACCGCGATCTTCATAGGAGACGAGATCGGCAAGGCGCCACAATCCTGTCAGCGCGCGTGAGAAACCTGATGGCGAGAGTCTCGGCTCCGCCGCGGGGAACCCTCTGCAAAGGGCTAGGCTTCCTCAACCTGAATGACGGCTTGTCCCTTGTAGGTGCCACAATTGAGGCAGGTATAGTGGGGAAGCTTCGGCTCGTGACACTGCGGACACACCGCCAGCCCGGGAGGCGTCAGCTTCTTCTGGGCCCGCCGCATATCACGCCGCGATTTTGAATGTCGATGTTTTGGATTTGGCATGGTGTCCTCTTGCAGGATGCTGAACAAGACTTCCGACGGCTCACTGGGATCGTTGCTCTTTGTGCTGGTCCTTCTCGAATCTCTGTTTGAGCGCCGCGAAAGGCGACTCAGGACGTTGCTCCTCGCAGCCGCAGGATCGGAGATTCCGGTTCTGTCCACAGACCGGACAGAGTCCCTGGCAGCGCTCGTCACAGAGCGGATGCGTCGGCAGCGCCAGAATCACCTGCTCCCGCAGCATCTCGGCGAGATCGAGGGTTCCGTTTCGATACCGATAGATCTCATCCGCATGCTCCTCCGGTTCCTCCGCAGGGGGGGGCGGCGCAGACCGTCCGACGGGCGCGGCCGGCTTCTTCGGCGTCGCATCTTCCTGATATTCCGCGAAGAAGGTCACGCTCAGTTCCGATTCGA
>SWDL01000240.1 GCA_005116795.1 Nitrospira sp.
CATCAGTCTTTCACAGGCCGGCGCGCGGGGCGGAGAGTCATGGCAGAGAGGGCCACTGCATCAGCCTGGCAATGACGCATCCTTGAGATACATCAGCTCCGTGCCGGGGAAGTAGTAGCGGAGGATCGCCTGGTAGGGATACCCAAGCGACGCCAGTTCCTTGGCGCCCCACTGACACAGGCCGACCCCATGTCCGGCGCCTCGCCCGATGAGCACGACCTCACGGCCGATGGCCTCGATGTCGAACTGGGTGCTGGGAACGAGGCTGTAGCCGATGGCCTTGCGAAGATCTTCGCCGCGCAGAATCAACTCTCCCTCTGAGTGCAACACCCGGAGACGCGCGACCCGGCCAGCCCGACTGTAGGCCAAGGGCGCAAAGGTGGCGATGGTCCCTACCGGAAATCCCTGGCGGCGTAATCCGTTTTCGAGATCCTGTAACTTGAACACCGCGCGCCATTGGAAGTGCGGCGAGGCCGCATCGAACGGGCAATCGACGCCCCCTTTCAAGTAGGGGAGATCCTTCGACCAGACGGCCATCGCATCCTCGGTGAATCCCGCCGCAGTCGAAAAAAAAGCGCTCAGGACGGGCATATTGCGATAGGTCAGAATCACGCCGCGCGTGTCCTCCACCGCCTGCTTGATCCGATGATCGACCCCCTGTCGCCCCCGATAGACTTGATCTTGAACGGTTGCCATCACGTCATACGCTCTCGCAGGATTGGCCATCCGCTGATACAGCGCATAGGTTCGCGCCAGGACGGCCTGCCCCTTGAGCGCTTCAGGATGCCAGGCCGCGTTCATCTCATAGGGCACCACGCCTTCTACGTAGTCTTCGAGGTCCAGCTCGTTGATGACCATCAGACCTCGGCCCTTCCGGAGGAGGTGCACCACGCCGCCCACTCGCATGCCGGCGGTCTCGCCATCCGTCAGCAGGACCTGTATGTCTCCCTGCCCGCCCTTGAGGTGAATGGCCTCGGCTGACACCGCGTCCTGATTCAAGACCATCCCGCCTGGAACGGCCGAGACGACCAGCGGGGCCGCCACGGCGCGCCACTCGCTTCGGCCGCTTCTGACGGCGACCGCCCCCTCGGCTTTGAAGCTCACACGAGCCACGTCCTGAGCCAGCATGACACGGATTCCGGTCGCGGCCTGCGTCGAATCACAGATCGAGCACATCAGCAAGAGGGCCAGACCGACGATGACGCGCATCAGGACGATCCCTTTGAGAAGACATAGAAGAGCATCGTCAGGAGCAGGCTGATCAAGAGGCTGGTGGTGAGAGGAAAATAGAACGTGACGTTGTCATTTTTGATGAGCACATCGCCGGGGAGTCGCCCCAGCCAACCCCACCCCGCTCCTCCTCCCGGCAGCGTGCCCAGGCCGACGCACAGAAGTCCGACCGCCACAAGGGCGAGCCCCGAGAGAATAAGGACTTTGCCCAAGCCACCCCACTCCGGCATAGATTACCTGATCAGCAGTTCAGCGATCTGCACGGCGTTCGTGGCGGCCCCTTTCCGAAGATTATCGGCGACGATCCAGAGGTTGAGTCCGGTGGAGATGGACTCGTCCTCGCGGATTCGGCCGACGTAGACCTCGTCCTTGCCGGCGACATCCAGGGGCATGGGGTAGAGCTTGTGCGCCGGATCGTCGTACACGAGGACGCCCGGCGCCTCACTGAGGATGGCCCTCGCCTCGTTCGCCGTCAGCTTTCTCTCAGTCTCGATATTGACGGCTTCCGAATGTCCGACGTACACGGGAACGCGCACCGTGGTCGCCGTGACCTGGATGGACGTATCGCCCATGATTTTCCTGGTCTCGTGAACCATTTTCATTTCTTCTTTGGTGTACCCCGATGCCAAGAACTCATCGATGTGGGGCAGACAGTTGAAGGCGATCTGATACGGATACACCTTGGGCGTCGGTTCCGTGAAGGAAAGCACCGCCTTGCACTCATCGAGCAGTTCATCCATCGCTTCTTTGCCGGTCCCGGACACGGACTGAAACGTCGTGACCACGATCCGCTTGATCCGGACCTGATCGTGCAGCGGCTTCAGCGCGACCACCATCTGGATGGTCGAGCAGTTCGGATTGGCGATGATGCCGTTGTGCCACGTGGTGTCCGCCGGATTCACCTCGGGCACCACCAGGGGCACGTTCTTGTCCATCCGCCAGGCGGCGCTGTTGTCGATGACCACGGCGCCGGCCCTTGCGGCAATCGGGGCGTACTCCCGGCTGACATCCGTTCCTGCGGAAAAGAAGGCAAGATCCACACCGGCAAACGACTCCTTCGTCAGCGCCTCGATGGCCAGATCCTGGCCGTTGAACGAGACCGTGCCCCCCGCCGATCGGACAGACGCGAGCGGAATCAGGCGATCCACAGGAAATTTTCGCTCCTCAAGCGTCTCAATCATTTGGGCGCCGACGGCGCCGGTGGCGCCGACGATGGCCACGTGGTATGCGGACTTCTTCTTCATCGTGCGACCTGGCTCACGGGCTCTTCATCATGTTGGCCAACACCAGATCCCCCATCTCCTTCGTGCCGACCAGGTTGGTCCCAGCACTGAAGATGTCCTTGGTCCGGGCCCCCTGGTCAAGCGTCTTCACAATGGCCTGCTCAATCCGTTGGGCTTCCATGTGGAGGGTGAACGTGTAGGACAACATCATCCCGACGGACGCGATGGTCGCGATCGGGTTGGCGATATTCTTCCCTGCAATGTCTGGCGCGCTGCCGTGAATCGGCTCGTACAGCCCGATCGTGCCCCCGAGGCTCGCGGACGGCAACATCCCGATGGAGCCGGTCAACATGGCGGCTTCGTCGCTCAGGATGTCGCCGAACATATTGGTGGTCACGATGACGTCGAATTGTGTGGGAGCGCGAACGAGCTGCATCGCGCAATTATCGACATACATGTGGCTAAGTTCGACATCGGGATAGGACGTCCCGACCTCGATCACGACCCGGCGCCAGAGTTCAGACGACTCCAGCACATTCGCTTTGTCCACGGAGGTCACCCGGCGCCGGCGCTTCCGCGCCGCCTCAAACGCGACGATCGCAATGCGCCTGATCTCCTCCGTCGTATAGACCTCGGTATTGATCCCCCGTTCGCCCGTGGCGGTCTTCTCAATCCCCTTCGGCTTGCCGAAATAGATGCCGCCGGTCAATTCCCGCACCACCAGGATATCGAGGCCTTCCACGACCTCGCGTTTCAAGGTGGACGCGTCCACGAGCGGGCCATACAGCTTCGCAGGCCGGAGGTTCGCGTAGAGACCGAGCGCCTCGCGAATCCCCAACAAGGCCCGCTCCGGCCGCTTCGCATAATCGAGGCCTTCCCACCTTGGACCGCCGACGGCCCCCAACAGGACCGCCTGACTCTGTTTCGCGAGGCTCAGCGTCTCGGGAGGAAGCGGCAGGCCGGTCGCGTCTACCGCACATCCGCCTATCAGGGCATTCCGGCACTCGAAGCGATGCCCGAATCGTTCCCCGATCGCCTGCAAGACCTTCACGGCCTCCGGAACGATTTCCTGACCGATCCCATCTCCCGCCAGCACAGCAATCGTGGCGTTCACCGACCTTTTCCTTTGGCGGCTTGTCGAATTCGTTCGCCTTCCGTGATCCCCATCCCGACCCGGCCTTCGTTCGTGTTACCGAGGCCTTGCCCGGCGATCCAATACCCCGATCTTCCGCAGCGGATCGGATTCCCCGCTCACCCAGAACGAGATCTTGTTCAGCGCATTCAAATAGGCCCGGGCCGACGCTACGATAATATCGGTGTCCGACCCGTGGCCGGAGGCGGTCCGCCCGTTTTCCTCAACGCGAACCGTCACTTCCCCCTGCGCATCCGTCCCGCCGGTAATGGCATGGACAATATAGCTGAGCAGGCGGCTCTTGGTGCCGGTCATCGACGCGATGGTGCGATAGGCCGCATCCACCGGCCCGTCCCCGCTGCCGGCCTGGGTCATCCGGCGACCGTCAATCTCCAATTCGACCGTGGCGGTCGGCACCTGGTCGGTCCCGCTTTCAGAGCGAAGGGAGACCAGCACGTACCGCTCCGGCATCCGAGCCGCTTCTTCGGACACGATCACCTCGAGATCTTCCTCGAAAATCTCCTTCTTCTGATCCGCCAGCCGCTTGAACCGATCGAAGGCGTGATTGACCTCTTCATCCGACAACTGGTAGCCCAAGGACTCCAGCTTCTGCCGGAACGCGTGGCGCCCCGAAAGTTTGCCCATCACCATTTCGCTCTGGCCCATGCCGACCGTCTCGGGCCGCATGATCTCGTAGGTGCTCTTGTCCTTCAGGAGTCCGTCCTGGTGAATGCCCGAGGTATGCGCAAAGGCATTGGCCCCGACGATCGCTTTATTGGACTGAACCACCATCCCCGTAATCTTGCTGACCAGCCGGCTCGTTTTGGCGATTTCCTCGGTCCGGACCTGTGTGTCCGCCTGGTAGAAATCCTTCCGGGTCCGGAGCCCCATCACAATTTCCTCCAGGGACGCGTTTCCGGCCCGCTCGCCGATGCCGTTGATCGTGCATTCCACCTGCCCGGCGCCGTTGACAATCGATGAGAGAGAATTCGCGACGGCCAAGCCGAGGTCATTGTGGCAGTGGACCGAGAGCACGGCACGATCGCAGTGCTTCACCCGTTCGCGAAGTCGCTTGATGAGCGCGCCCATTTCACCCGGCGTCGCATACCCGACCGTATCGGGAATGTTCACCGTCCCCGCCCCAGCTTCGATCACCGCTTCAACGACCTCGCACAGGTAGGACGGGTCCGACCGCGACGCGTCCATTGGGGAGAACTCCACGTCCTCCACGTAGCTTCGAGCCCGCTGGACCATCTCCACCGCCCGCTTCAGGGCTTCCTCCCGCGTCATCCGGAACTGGTGCTTCAGATGAATGTCCGAGGTGGACAGGAAGGTGTGGATCCGGACCTGCGGCCCCCCGCCCTTCAGCGCCTCCCAGGCACGATCAATGTCTTCAGGCCTGGCCCGCGCCAGACTGCAGACGGTCGGCCCCTCCACTTCCTGCGCGATGCGCTGCACCGCCTCAAAATCACCCGGTGAGCTGTAGGCGAACCCGGCTTCGATGATGTCCACGCCCAGGCGCGCGAGCTGCTTGGCGATCATGATCTTTTCTTCCACGGTCATGCTCGCGCCCGGAGACTGTTCGCCGTCCCGGAGCGTCGTATCGAAAATCCGAATCATCCGTGCCATAAGACACCTTCCTGTTCAGCGATCACCACGCGACCCTCTGCCGGGCTTTGCAAAACGGCTGTCGGCAGTCGACGCGAAAACAAAAAAGCCTTCCTCCCCATAGATAGACCCAGGGACGAAGGCTTTTCGCACTCCGTGGTGCCACCCTGATTCGGCGACGGCCCATCATCTGGACCGGCCGCCCTTCGTTTCATCCGTCACGAGGATGAGGCGGAACCGCTACGCTCCGCATGCCTCAAGTCGAATGACTGAAAAGACATTCCGGAGTTCGCCGGCTCGGCTCAGAGGCGAGTTCAGCGACCGACGGGCTGGTTTGCACCACGTCCACCGGCGCCGGCAGACACCACCAGCTCTCTAGATCCGTCAGGAGCGCCTACTACTCCTCCTCATCGTCGCCCGAGAAATACTGTCTCAACGATAAAGTTCCCTGCCTCGAAAGTCAAGCCGGATGGGGCTACCCTAATCCGGACGTAAGGCCGTCTAGTGGTCTGCGGAGTTGGTGAGGTTCCGCGCTGGAGGCGGTCGCGGGCTCCCGACATTTTTTGTGTGCGCGCACCTCCCAGGTGCGACGTGATGGTGTATCATGCGGCCCCATGAAGACACCCGACACCACGCCCAATCCGTTGCTCCCCTTCCAGCTCGATCCCGAACCCGCCACCGAGACGCTGACCGCCTTTGGCGGGCTGCCGTTGGTGGCGCAGACCTGCCGCTCGCTCGACCTCCCGCAGAGCGTGGCCCGGCATCTGCGACTCAAGCAGCGCCAGCGGGGCG
>SWDL01000241.1 GCA_005116795.1 Nitrospira sp.
GGAAGTCATTGAGTCATCGGCTCATTGCCGATTTCTGAGAATTGACGATTGAGCCATTTCTTCATTGTCCCATTTGGGAAACAGCCCTTCGGCAATGACACAATGCTGCATTCGTCAATGACTCAATGGACAATTGTCAATGGTTCAATGCACAAATGATTCAATGTTTCTGGCTGGCGAGAAAGGCCTCGTACTGGGCCGCCGTCATGAGGCCGTTGACTTGGGCCGGGTCGGACATCTCCACGACCACCATCCACCCTTTGCCGTAGGGATCGCGATTGACGACTTCGGGATGTTCCTTCAACTCGGGATTCACCGAGAGGATCTTGCCGCTGATCGGGGTATAGATCGTCGAGGTGGTCTTCGTCGATTCCACTTCCCCGATTTGCTGATTGGCCGTCACCGTGGCGCCGACTTTCGGCACATCCACAAACACGATATCCCCGAGCGCATCCTGGGCAAAATGGCTGATTCCCAAAGTCGCCTGGTTCCCTGACACACGGACCCACTCATGCTCCACATGGTAGCGAAGATCGGTCGGATTCATAGTCTCCTCTCCGGATAAATGCAGGTGAAGGTTGAGGCTGAGCCTCACCCTTCTCAAACGCGCGGGGATCGTAATTGGCGCCCTGCAACTTTGTCAAGGAAGCGTCGGGCGCCCAGCCGCATAATAGATGAGCCCGACCTCCCCGAGATACGCGTCCCGATCACGAACGATCGTGACCGAGGGGGCTTCACTCTGCGTCCCGATCCGCCATGCCAGGGGCCGGAGCACCCACACTCGCTCCGGAGCGCCGACCAGTTCCTTCATCCGAGTGATCATGCGTTCTCCACCGGACGTGAGATCGGCCACCATCAGAGCGGCGTACCCGCCGCGGATCGCCTCCAACACATCCTCACCATGACGCGTCAGTCCCTGGACCGGCGCAACAATCGCCTCATGGTGAACCTCAAGTATTACTTTCAAATTAGGCCATTGGACCTTGATGCCGCTCGCTAATCGATTCAGCACATGCTGACTTTCACGAGTCTCCCAGCCCACCCATTGCCAGAATTCAGAGGCTCGCTCGTCCTCACCGCCACCAGTGCCAAGCAGTTTTATCGGATCAGGGCGAAATCCGAAATCTCGTTCAAACCCCCGCAAGCCGAAGGCCGTCGCCCCCGCTGATGGGCCGATGGTCCTGTCGGCGCGAAACACAAGCCCATCGACGCCGGAGCCTGCCAGATCCTTCAAGAGTCCGCCGAGGAACTCCTGATAGACCGGATGGAAGAGATCCACATGGTCCGTAGCCCGAAAAGCCTGGCGGCGGGGATCATAGATCTGCGAGAACCACCCGAGGCCCGCATCCAACCAGTCCGGACGGCGGAGGCCGACCGAGGCATATACGGCAAGACCATGCCGATGAGCTGCAGGGATCAGGGCGCCAAAGACATCACGCACCATGGGTCCGAGGGATGATGGGAAATACAGCCCCATCGGTCGCATCGCGTGGCTCTCCGCACCCGCGGCAGGCCTGGTCGTCCAGGCCTCCAGGACCACGGTCGTCACACCCGATTGGGCCAGATCCCGGCACCAGGATTCAACATCCAGAGAGGCGGGGAGCTGCCCTGGATCGACCAAAAGTCCGGTCACGGGAACGGACCGAGGACGATCCGTCGGCGACACATCGGGGAGGCGCGACGGAGTCGGCTGCTGTGTCCGCAGAGTCTTGGCCTGGACTGAAATTGCCGCGACCGTGGCCGGTTCGGTGCGCGGAAGGGCTCCGTTGCGCCGATCCGGCCCGACACAGGCCGACAGCAGCAATACGCCGAATAGGACGAGAGTCCCATGGCGCACGATCGGGCAAGGCATCACAGAAAATCCTGGCAGGCTTTCGCGCCCGCGGGTGATCGACGAGCGGCGCACCATCTGACGTACCGACGTAAAAACGGTCCCTGGTTACGCCGGCCGCGGGAGGTCCATTTGCGGAAAGAAAAATCCGATCTCGAAGGCAGCAGTGTCGGCGGAATCCGATCCGTGGACCGCATTGTATTCGATGTTCGTTCCATGGGCGGCGCGGATCGTCCCCTTGTCGGCCTTGGCCGGATCGGTCGCGCCCATCAGCGCGCGATGACGCGTGATGGTATCCTCTCCTTCCAGCACCAGTATGACGACCGGCCCCGACGACATGAAGGTCGTCAGACTGTCGAAGAAGGGCCTCGTCTTGTGCACCGCATAGAAGCCTTCGGCGATCGGCTTCGCCAACTGCATCATTCTGACGGCGACGGGATGCAAGCCGGCCTTTTCATATCGGCTCACGATATCCCCGATGGCATGTTTCTTCACGGCATCCGGCTTGATCATCGCAAGTGTCCGCTCAATCATGAGACTCCTCTTCTCAGCGCTCCATTAGTAAATGGTCACAAGGTCCTACTGTCTATCAATGACGACTAACGTGACCGTCTTTTCCGGTCCGACCCGCGAGACGCCCGTCGCAGGCGCCGGCGTTGCCCCACGAGTTCCCCATACCGTTGCGCCAAACTCGACGGCTTGAACACCCCTCGTTCCGTGATGATACCGGTGATGTACCTGGCCGGCGTCATGTCGAACGCGGGGTTGAGGACATCGACGCCCTCAGGGGCGATCCGTCGCCCCTGGTACAGGGTGGTGACTTCGCTGGGATCCCGCTGTTCGATCGGAATATCCGCGCCTGATCTCGTCGCAAGGTCGATCGTGGAATGAGGCGCCGCCACATAGAATGGAATGCCATGGGCACGCGCCAGGACGGCCACGGAATAGGTGCCGATCTTATTGACCACATCCCCGTTGGCTGCGATGCGGTCGGCTCCGACGATGCACAGGTGAATTTTTCCCTGCCGCATCAAGGTTCCCGCCATACTATCCGTGATCACGGTGACGGGAATCCCGTCCTGCATCAACTCCCACGCCGTCAACCGCGCTCCCTGGAGCACCGGGCGGGTCTCATCGGCAATCACCCGGATCTTCTTTCCGGACTCCCAGGCCGCCCGGATGACTCCCAGCGCTGTTCCATACCCGGCCGTGGCCAGACCTCCCGCATTGCAATGCGTGAGCACCGTTTGGCCTGACTTGATCAAGACGGACCCGTGACGCCCCATGGCCTGATTCATCGCGATGTCTTCCTCAAGAATCTGCTGGGATTCGTCCAATAAGATTTGCTTGATCTCGGGAACGGTCTTCCCTCGCGCTTGATCGAGCGTCTGCATCATCCGGCTGATCGCCCAGAACAGGTTGACCGCGGTGGGACGCGTCGCCGCGAGGTGATCCCCGATGGCCCGCACGGCCTTGGCCAAGCTCTCGTAGTCGTTCGCATCGATAGACTGCGCGCCCAGGGCCACTCCCATCGCCGCCGTCACCCCGATCGCCGGCGCGCCGCGCACCTTGAGTTCCCGAATGGCGGTCGCCACCTGGCCATAGTCCCGACAGTCCAGAAACCGGATCTCGTTCGGCAACAGACTCTGATCCAAGAGCCTGACGGCGCCGTCTTTCCATTCGACCGTGGCAATCATCGATCGTCCCAACTCCCTCGGCTCCCGGCTACTGGGAATCGGACCCATAGGCGCCGGTCTCCGGCAACACCTCCGGTCCGACGTTCGTCAACACCAGCCCGAGCACCTTGGCACGCGCATGGTCGAGCAGGAACTTGGCTCGCTTGAGCGCGGGGAATCCTCCCTTCCCACCCTGAAACACGAGGATGGTCCCATCCGCCTTGGCGCTCATCCGAACCGCATCGAGGATCGGAAGAATGGCAGGCGTGTCGAGCAGGACCAGGTCATACGCCTCACGCATTTCTTTGAGCAGAGCCGTCAACTTGGCCGATGACATCGGTTGCGAAGAGCCCGCCTGACTCCCTGCCGGCAAGATGGACAGATTGTCGAGTCTCGGCGCACGCATGACTGGATCAATCCCCAGGCTGCCCAAGAGCAAATCGGCCACCGACTGCACGGCGGACCGCCAGGGAACGGACCCACCCAGAACATCGGCCAGTCCGGGATCACGCGCCAGCCCGAGCCGTTCATGCACGGTGGGCCTCCGAAGATCCGCATCCACGAGGAGCACCCGCCGTCCTTCCTGCGCCAGCGACACGGCCAGATTCACCGCCGTGAGCGTCTTCCCTTCCCCCACTCCTACACTCGTCACGGTCAACACCTTGGGGAGAGGGTCCCCCGCGGCGAACTCCAAGTTCGCCTGAACGGCGCGAATGCCTTCGGCCTGTGGGGACTCAGGGGACCCGAGCGGAAAGAGTTTCGAGATCACCGCGAGCCCCTCAGGCGTCAGACTGGCAGGCAGCCGCTCGGCCACGCGCTGCCGAAGGGCCCGCTCCCGATAACGGGGCAGCACGCCGAGCACCGGAAGGTTCAGGGAGACTTGAACCCCATCGATCGTTCTCAGCGATGTCGCGCGGGTCTCACGCCAGAACGCGCCCACGAGACCGAGACTCAGTCCCACCATCCCCCCGCCCACCAACCACCATCGAAGACACAGCGGCGTACGCGGACCAGCCGGCGCCACGGCCGGCTCAATGTCGATCTGTTCCCCCTGTTGTTGTGCGCCGAACAACACGTGACGGTCAGACTGAGCCTTCAGCCTCTCATAGGCTTCTGCCTCGACCTTGATTCCCCGCTCGAGTCGCGCCACCTGTGCCGCGGCCTTCGGGAGACGGGCGTAACGCTCGCGGGCGCGAGCGAGCTGCTTGACCAACACCGCCTCTTGCGCCTGCGCCCCGCGCAGTTTTTGGGTTTCCTCCAGCCGCCCGGCTTCCGCCTTCGTCCGCTGCAACTCTTCCTGTTCCCGTTCCAGCCAGTTGATGGAATCCAGCGTGGCCTTGGCCTCTTCAGCATACAGGACGGGACCCTCCCGCTCCTGAAATTCCCGGAGGTCTTGCTCCGCCTCGCCGAGCCGCTGTTCTGCGCCTACCAGTTGCGCCTCGATGAGTCGCTTTCCCTCCACCCAGCGCTGATCGCGCCACCGTTTCCGTTCGATGTGATAGGCGTCCGCCACGGTGTTGGCCATCGATGCCGCGCTGTCCGGCCGATCGGACGACGCGGTAATGACGACCCCGCCTGGGACCGCACGGGTCTCAATGTGTTGCCGCAGTCTCTGGATGACACCGAGGTACGGCGCGGCTTTCCGCATGTCCGGATCACCGATGGCGGGGACCATGTTCAGACGACGGGCGGCCTCTTCGGCGATCGCCAGACTGAACACCGCGCCGAGCGGCGACAGTCCCTCCGAGGCCTGGCCGTCATGGACGACCTGACTCGAGTCGGACAGGAAGGCAGACTGCAATCGAACCGTCGCCGTCGCCAGATACTCAGGGGCCGGAGCCAGCAGCCATCCCATGGCCCCGCCCGCCGCCGCTCCCACGAGCGTGACGACCAGAATCAGCAGCCAGTGTCGTCGAGTGAAATGGGACCCGTCAGCGAAGGTATCGGCGAAGTGCATCACGTAGAGAGAAGGGTCATGGGTAACGCGTTAGTGCGTGGTTGTTGAATACGCCTGCACCGGCGTGATCGCCTGATTGATACAGAGGGACGGCGTGAGACTCAGATCCACCACGTCCTCATACCCCTGGGGATCCCCACGCCGTCCCCGTTTCTCGAGGGACACGACAGGCCTGAGCGGATGCTGGGGATTGATCGACGTCACCATCCCGACAGCGCCCGTACTGAGCTTGACCCAGGTCCCGGGTGGATAGAGCGTGATGCTGCGGACAAATCCTTTCAAGACACGCGTCGAAAAGTGGTGGCGCTCGGTCGAGAGCACCACCCGCACCGCCTCATGCGGCAACATCCCCTTGCGCCAGCTCCGCGAGCGGAGCAAGGCATCGAAGCGATCGGCCAACCCGATCACCTGCGCCGGTTCATGAATCTGCATCCCCTTCAACCCCAACGGATACCCGCTCCCATTGATCCGCTCATGCTCCTGGAGGATCAGGTCGCTCAGCCAGGCGTACGGCTCGGCGCGCTTCACGGCATCGGCGCCGTACTGCGTATGTTTCTGCATGATGCTGATCTGTTTGCTCGACCAGCGTCCCGTCCGCAGCACCAGCGGCCTCGGCAACCGGAACATGCCGATGTCGTGCACGAGCCCCCCCAGAGCCAGTTGAGCCAGTTCGTCCTCCCCATAGCCGATGGCGAGACCGATCTCAGTCGCAAAAATCGAGGTGTGCACCATGTTGCCGATCAGCGAGGACTCCTG
>SWDL01000242.1 GCA_005116795.1 Nitrospira sp.
AACAGCGGCTTCGGCATGAAGGTCACCGTCTTCCCGTGGCGTTTGGCGACATTCTTGACGATGTACTTGTACATCATCATCTTGTCGGCCATGGCGACCAGTGAGTCGAATCGCAAGTCGATCTCGGCCTGACCGGCCGTGGCGACCTCATGGTGATGCTTCTCCGTCTGGATACCCGCCTTCTGCATCTCAACGATCATCTCGCTCCGAATATCCTGTTGCGTGTCGATCGGCGCCACGGGGAAATAGCCTTCCTTGTGACGGATCTTGTTACCCAAGTTGGCGTAGCCGCCGCTCGGACAGTTGTCCTTCCCCGCATTCCAGACGCCTTCATCCGAATCGATGAAGTAGTAGCCGCTGTAGCTGGTCTGATCATATCGGGCGCTATCGAAGATGAAGAACTCGGCCTCCGGCCCCCAATAGGACGTGTCGCCGATCTTGGTGTTCTTGAGGTGCTTCTCGGCCTTCTGGGCGATATATCGAGGATCACGATCGTACGTTTCCCGCGTCACCGGGTCCATGATGTTGCAGACCAGACTCAGGGTCGGGAGCGCCGTGAATGGATCCAGGCAGGCGGTTGCCGGATCGGGAACGGCCAGCATATCGCTGTTATTGATCGCCTTCCATCCTCGGATCGATGAACCATCCAAGCCTGATCCGTCCTTGAAGACCCCTTCATTCAGCTCTTCCACTGGAATGGAAAAGTGCTGCCAGGTCCCCAACAGATCGACGAACTTCAAGTCCACGACCTGTACCTTGTTCTTTTTGCAGTAATCCAAGACCTCACGCGGATTCATTCAGCTCCTCCTTCCACTGACGGTTGACCTTCCCCCTATATCCCGCCTCACCCCGACACGGCCCCCCGGCTCTCTTCCATCCGAGTATCCAAGAAGCGGTCGATCTCGTGGGAGATCGCCGACCGGATCGCCTCCAGCCTGCCATGCTCGGTCACCTTCCCACCCGCCGACTCCGTGAGGTAGAACACGTCTACCACCTGGTCCAGCCGCGTGGAAATGCGTGCGGCATGGACGGACAGCCCCAAGGCGAAGATCGCGCGCGTGATCACGTAGAGCAGCCCTTGCCTGTCGTCTGCGAAAATATCGATGATCGTAAATCTGTCGGACGTATCGTTGTCGATCTTGACCTCGGTCGGTTGTCTGGCGATCGAGCGGGGACTTGCCGACGTGAGGCGCGTGCTCCGTCTCACCAGATCGTCCACGGTATCCGCCCCGGTCAGCACCTGTCGGATCGCCTCAGCAAGGGTCAGGCGGCGCTCCGACGAGGGCTCTCCGGCATAATCCGGATCGCCGACCTGGAAGGTGTCCACGACGATGCCGTCCTCGCGGGTGATGATCTGCGCATCCAGGACTTGCAACCCCTTCGCCGCCAAGACCCCCGCGATTTTCGAGAAAATCCCAGGAATCAGGTCGTTGCTGGTGATCACCGTGTATTCGCAGGCGCGGACCTCCCCGTTGAACCAATCCTCAACCAGCACCTCGTTCGGCTTCAGCTTCAGGATCGCGGCCAGGTGGGCCGCAATGCGAGCCGGCTCGGTGCCATACAGATATCGGATGGGAAACTGCTTGAGCTGCGTGTCGACCCAAGACGCATCTGCCGAGTGCTCGGGCTGAGTCGCCAGCAGGCGCGCGACTTCGTCCGTCACCTGCGTGAGGCGCTCGGGTCCGTCCCCGGTCTCCCGCACCCCCGACACTTCCGGCAAGGTGCGCAGATACAGTTCCGTGAGCAACGACTCTTTCCACTTCGTCAGCACACCGGGGCCCACCGCCGCAATATCAGCCGCCGTCAAAATCAAGAACTGCTTGAGAACGGCCGGAGTCCCGACGGCCCGCGCAAACGTGAGCAACACGTTCTCGTCGTAGGGATCACGGCGAAACGCGGTGTGTGCCATCAGAAGATGGGCATGAACCAGGAACTCCAGCGCCCGCGCGTCTTGCTCATCCAGCCCGAGCCGCGCGGCGGTGTCTCCGGCAATCTCTTTGCCCACTTCGCTGTGATCCCGCTCCTGCCCCTTCCCGAGATCGTGGAGCAGCACCGCCAGGTGCAGCACGTCCTTCCGATGGATTTCCCGGCAGACTTGGCCCAACAGGCCGTCATCCTGCGCCAGGGCCTCGGCTTTGGCGACAGCCAGGAGACTGTGCTCGTCGACCGTGTACTTGTGGTACTGATTGAATTGCATCAAGCCGCGGACGGTCTTGAACACCGGGATGATCTTTTCAAGCAAGTGCGCGCGATGCATGGCGTCTAACGTGCGCGCCGCGCCGGGCCCGGCCAGAATGTGCAGGAAGATCCGGCTGACCTCCGGCGTCCGGAAGGCGTCTTCCGTCACCGTTTCGACATGCCGATGGATGTCCTCGAGCAACGGCGGCACGATCGTCAATCGGCGCCGCCTGGCCACATCAAAGAGCGTGAGCAACAAGGCAGGGGTCTCCAGCACTCGCTCCCGCATGTCATCCGACACCGTGAGCGAGGCGCCGCGCACGACGAAGTACTCCTCCACCTTCGGCGCCGGGAATAGTCGGCTGACACGCCGCCAGAGCGGCACGCTCCGGCAGCGTTCCACGAACCGCATACTCCGCTCATGGAGCCCCATCGTGTGCCGATAGTACTGTTGCATGAATTGCTCGACGGCCAACAGATGCGGCCGGTCCTTGAACCCGAACCGCTCCGCAAGCCAGACCTGCTCTTCAAACGACAGGATCTCCTGCGCGGCCCCTCCATGAAAGTGCATGAGGCAACGGACGCGCCACAGGAACTCGCGGGCCTCCTTGAGGGCCAGGTAATCCTTCCGTAACAGGATGCCTCGATCCGACAGCTCCTGAATCGTGGCCGTCTGAAAACGCGCCATCCCGGCCCACTGCAGCACATGCAGGTCCCGCAGCCCACCCTTGCTTTTCTTGACGTTTGGCTCGAGCAAATAGATCGTTTCACCGAACTTGTCGTACTCTCGGCGACGTTCTTCCAGCTTCAAGTCGATGAACCGGTCCACCCCCCGCGTCACAATCTTACGGAGATAGCGCTTGTGGAATTCCTGGTACAGATGGGCACTGCCGGCCAGGAACCTGGCTTCCATCATGGACGTGCGGATCGACAGATCGGTCGAGGCAAGGTCCAAACAGTCGGCCACGGTCCGGACGCTGTGGCCGACCTGGAGACCGAGGTCCCACAGGGGATGCAAGACCACCTTGATCAGGTCCTGCAGCGCATGTCTGGCCTCGGGCCTGTACAAAAGCATCAGGTCGACGTCCGAATAGGGCGCCTGCTCCCGACGTCCATATCCCCCCAAGGCGACGAGGCAACAGGACTGGGTCCCGGCAGCCTGCAAGGCGCCGCCGGCCCTCCGTAACTCGTTCCGGTACCGGCCGATGATGACGCCGTCGATCAGTTCCGTCAGCGCCGCGACCACCTCGACACCGGACACGCCGTCTTGCAGCCGCCGATAGATGGCCTGGCGTTGCTCCGCCAACATTGAGCACGTGGCCGCCGCATCGACGCCGGCTGCCGTCGCGAACTGAGCCGAATATGCACTCAGCGCTGTCGTCACAGTGCCGTGTCCCCAGTCTCTCCTGTTCTGATTCGGATCGCGCTCGACAGATCCCGGACAAAAATCTTGCCGTCCCCGATGCTCCCTGTCTTGGCCGTCCGGGTAATCGTTTCGATGACGCGTGGAACTTGGTTGTCCATGACCGCGACTTCGATCTTGACCTTGGGGACGAACTCAATCGTGTACTCGGTCCCGCGGTAGGTTTCTTTGTGCCCCTTCTGTCGCCCAAACCCTTTGACTTCAGTCACGGTCATCCCTTGGACCCCGATTTCCAACAGGGCATCTTTGACTTCGTCCAATTTGAACGGCTTGATGATCGCCTCAACTAATTTCATGGCTTCTCCCCTCAGCAAGGCGGTGAGCAACCCCCCTAGAGAAGATCGAGTTGTTCACGGCTTCTTTCTCATTGCCACTTCCGGCTGTGCGCCGCATCCGATTCGCTCACTGTGAATACGCCCGTTCGTTGTGCTGACTCAAGTCGAGCCCAATCGCTTCGTCTTCGGGGCTGATGCGGAGGCCCGTCATGCCATCGACCAATTTCAGAAGGACGTAGGTCCCGACAAAGGAGAACATGGCGACCGCCAACACCGTCAATGCCTGCACGCCGAATTGGGCCGGATTGCCGAAAAACAGCCCGTCGGCCCCGGCGGAGTTGACCGCCTTGGAGGCCAATAACCCGGTCGCCAGAATCCCAACGGCTCCGCCGACTCCGTGAATGCCGACCACGTCGAGGGAATCATCATAGCCGAACTTCCCCTTCCAGACAATGGCGAGATAGCAGAAGCAGCCGGCCAGAATGCCAAGAAGTAACGCCGAGAGGGGCCCAACAAACCCGGCCGCAGGTGTGACAACCACGAGTCCCGCGACCGCCCCGCTGGCCGCGCCGAGCACCGTGGGCTTCCCACGATGACGCCACTCAATCACCATCCACACCAGCGCCGCCGTCGCAGCCGCCGTCTGCGTGGCAACAAACGCCCCCCCCGCGATGCCGTTCGCACGTAACGCGCTCCCGGCGCTCAGACCGAACCACCCGAACCAGAGCATGCCGGCTCCCAGCGCGACCATGGGCAGATTATGGGGCGCCATGTAATCCGTGCCGTAGCCCTTGCGTTTCCCTAGCACGAGCGCGCAGGCCAACGCGCTGATACCCGAACTCAGATGGACGACGGCCCCCCCTGCAAAATCCATGGCGCCCATCCGGCCGAGCCACCCGCCGCCCCACAGCCAGTGCGCGATCGGACAGTAGATGACAATCGTCCACAGCAGACTGAACAGGATCACGGCCCCGAACCGCATCCGCTCCGCGAAGGCGCCTGTGATCAACGCCGGGGTGATCGCGGCGAACATCAACTGAAACACCATAAAGACTTGATGGGGGATAGTCGAGCCATGCACGGGGTGGGGATCCACTCCGACTCCGGCGAGGCCCAGCCATTCCAATCCTCCGATGATACCCCCTTTGTCAGAACCGAACACCAAACTATATCCGAACAGGACCCAGATCACGCTCACCAGACAGAGGATCACGAGACTCTGCATGATGGTGCTCAAGACATTCTTACTCCGCACAAGACCGCCATAAAACAAGGCGAGGCCAGGAACGACCATGGCGAGGATCAACGCGGACGAGACCATCACCCAGGCGGTATCACCCGTGTCAATTCCAGGTCCGGAAGAGGCCGCGGCCATCATGACCGGTGCCGTGGGCACCGCGGCACGAGACACGCTTCCCGCGGGCTCACCCACCACGGCATCCTGCGCCCAGGACAGCGCCGCCCCCATCGACACCACGCTGAATGCGATGCCCAGCCACATGATCTTGCCCTGCAGTCTTCCTTTGCTCACGAGGCCCTCCCTCCAATAAGGTGATCCGCTCGCGCTCACATGCCTATGGACGTCTGTAGCCGTTGGTGATGGGCATGCGGCGATCTTTCCCGAATGCTCGATGGGTGATCTTGATGCCGATCGGCGCCTGGCGCCGCTTGTACTCGCTCCTGTCCACCATCGCGATCACCCGGTCTACGACGGGCCGGGCATACCCCATCGCGACGATGTCCTCTGGCGCGCGATCCTCTTCAACGTAAGCCTTCAAGATTGGATCAAGGACGGGGTACGGAGGTAACGAGTCTTCGTCCTTCTGATTCGGTCTGAGCTCCGCGGTTGGTGCGCGATCAAAGATTCGCTTCGGGATGGGGGTCGCTCCAGCGAGACCATTGCGGTGCCGAGCCAATTCATACACCATCGTCTTGGGCACATCCTTGATCACCGCGAATCCACCGGCCATGTCTCCATACAGAGTGGCGTACCCGACGCTCAGCTCACTCTTATTCCCCGTCGTCAGGACCAAATACCCAAATTTGTTCGACAAGGCCATCAACAGATTGCCACGAACGCGGGCCTGGATATTCTCTTCCGTGCTATCAGCGGCCTCGCCCTGTAACGATGGCTGCAGTGCGCGTAAGTAGGACCGGAACGTCGAGGTGATGGAAATCGTTCGGTGCTCGACGCGCAAGCGTTGTGCCAGCTCGGCCACATCCTCACCGCTCTCGGGTGACGTATAGGGAGATGGCATGAACACTCCAAGGACGTTCTTCGCTCCCAAGGCATCGACGGCAATCACCGCGGTCAACGCGGAATCAATTCCGCCGCTGAGGCCGATGACCGCGCGGGTGAACCCATTTTTTCTGACATAGTCCCGGACGCCGAGGACCAGGGCCTGATAGACTTCCTCCATCGGGCTCAAGGGAGCGGCCAGAACCGGAACCGCCTTCGGTCGGCGGCGAAGTCTCTTCTGCCCGGCAGCCACCACCCGTTCGACACCGGTCGATCCGCCTCCCTCCCGCCACCGCCGCCCCCTGTGCGCCACCCGGGCACGCGCAACGGCAGCGACGTCCAGATCTGCCACCAGCATATCTTCTTCAAACGCCTTGCCGCGGGCAATGACCTCGCCTTGGTGATCCAGCAGGAGGCTGTTCCCATCGAAGACCAGCTCATCCTGGCCCCCGACCATGTTGGTATAACTCACAATGACCCCGTTGTCGCGGGCCCGCGTGGCGAGCATCTGCTCACGGATGCGACTTTTCCCGATGTGAAAGGGGGAGGCATTGATGTTGATGATGACCTCAGCTCCCGCGAGCGCTTGCCGTCGTGTCGGACCCTCCGGGACCCAGATATCCTCGCAGATATTGACCCCCAGGATGGCCCCTCCAACCGCGAGCACCGATACCCGTCGCCCCGGGTGGAAATACCGGCTTTCGTCGAATACGCCGTAATTGGGCAGATAGCGTTTCCCATACGTCGTCACGACCTTCTGTCCCGCGATGAATGCGGCTGCGTTATAGATCGCCTGCCTCCCTGCCGGCACGATGGTCGGCCGGCCGACGCCAGGCTCGGACCTTCGCTCACCCTGACTCACGTATCCGATCACCGCTGCGAGCCCACGGCACTGATGCGCCAGTTCATCCATGGCTCGTTGCACATCTTCGAGAAACCGCGGCTTGAGCAACAAATCTTCCGGCGGATAGCCGGTCAGCGCGAGTTCGGGAAACGCCATGACATCGGCTTGGGCCTTTCGGCCCTCGGCAAACCAACGGGCGATTCGGCGGAGATTTCCTTGAAGGTCTCCCACAACCGGGTTCATCTGTATCATGGCAATGCGAAGCATCGGGGCCACTCTGAACTCAGCAAAAAAAAACGCCCTCCCACCCCGCCAGGGCAGAGGACGTCATCGTCCGCTCGATCGCCTCTCTCTCCTCCCCGCCAAAAACGCCTTTGTCTCCGACGGAATCCGCCCGCTTATAGCACCGGAGCTGCCCCGGTGTCAAGAAGTCCAGAGCCCCCGCTAGACTTTTGCCCTGTCGTGTGCGCTTGCCTCGATCTCCCCGGCCAGCAACACGGCTTCTGCGATCTCCCGCATCGATTTTCGCAAATCCATGCTCTGACGTTGCAGGAGCCGAAAGGCTTCTTGCTCGGAGAGTTTCTGCGACCGCATCAGGTACCCTTTCGCCTGCTCGACCAGTTTTCTGACCGCCAGGGCTTCCTGCATCTCGAATGACTTTTCCTGGAGCGTCGCATGTTCCATCGCAATCGCCGTCTGGTTGGCAATCGCCTGCATCAGCCTGACTTCTTCATGGGAAAACGCATGGGGCACCGACGTATAGCTATTGATGACCCCTACGGCCTTCTCACGCACCAGCATCGGCACCGACAGCAACGAGCAGAGTCCTTCCCGCTTGGCCATCTCCGGATACATATAGTCACGGTCCTGCGTGACGTCGGGCACGAGGATCGGTCGGCGATCGAGCACCGCGCGGCCGCTGATGCTTTGCCCCAGCTTGAGGTTCGGCTTGCGCCGGTACTGCTCGCTCAGACTTTGGGTCGCCGCGATCCTCAGCTCCTCCTTGTCTTGATCCAGCAACATGATCGAGCAGATTTTCGAGCCCATCATCTGGGCGGTCATCGTCACGATGAGCTGGAGCATATCCTCAAGAAGACGGTTGGAGACCACCGTTTCAGAAACTTGAGACAGGGTCTCGACTTGAATGACCTTGCGTCGCATCTCTGCGTAGAGCCGGGCATTTTCAATCGCGCCCCCGACTTGGTTGGCAATGGTGGAGAGCAGGGCCAGCTCGTCGTCCCGATACCGGCGGGGGCGCTTGTGCTGGACATTGATGACGCCGATGACTTCCTTCTTGGCGAGAATCGGCACGGACACGAAGGCCTGATGGCGATCCTCCGGTAGATTGTGGAAAAACTTGAAGCGAGGATCGTCGCTCGCATTGCTCGGGATGACGACCCGGATCCGTTCCCGCGCAACCCATCCGGTGATCCCTTCGCCCAAGCCGATCGTGATCCGCCCGATGAGCTTGGGATGTGGGTTCTTGGAGGCCCGCAGGATGAGCTCTCCCTGGCCCTCCGCGAGCAGATACAGCAGGCAGGCGTCGGCCTTGGTGACCTCCACCACGACGTCGACGATATGTCGCAAGACCGTCTCGAGGTCCAGCGTGCTGCTGATGGATTCAGTGATGCGATGGAGGACATCGACCTCTCGGGTCTTTTGACGGAGCGCCTGCTCCAGGTCGTGGGTGGACGTGTCGCGCGGTGTTCGCATCTCGCCCGAACCGGTTCCTTAACCTCGTCGTCGCGGCGGTTGGGTGCGCCGGCCCTCTCGAGCCTGCTCACGGAACCATCCCTCGACGTCCTGTCGCTCCAAGGGTCTCACTTCAACCTGTCCGATGGCCCGGGGCAGCACGCATTGAACTCGCCCCCGGCTGACCTTCTTATCATGCTGCATCGCGGTCCAGAGCGTTGCGAATCGGACGGACGGCACGTCCGTCGGAAGACCGGCCTGGGTGATGAGGCGCCGCTGCCGTACCACCACGTCGTCGCTGCAGAGGCCGAGTCGTCGGGCCAAGAGGGCTTCCTGTACCATCCCGATCGCCACGGCCTCTCCATGAATGAGTCGTCGGTAACGGCCCAGCGATTCCAAGGCGTGGCCGATCGTATGGCCATAATTAAGAATACGACGGAGCCCGCTCTCGCGCTCATCCTGCTCCACCACCGAGGCCTTGATCCGGCAGGAACGGGCGACCACGTTCGCGACAAGCTCATCGTCCCGTTTGACGATCGGCTCGATGTTCTCCTCCAGGGAGGCGAAGAGGTGGTCGTCATTCTGGAGCGGGACACGGACGCACCGGTCACGGCGTACGACTACAAACTGCTCGCCACCACGAAGACGTCCACGCTGGAGAAGGAACTCGGCGAGGTGGGAGACGGCGGTTATCAGATCGTGGGCATGACCATCGGCAAGACAGCCGTGGGCGGCAAGGAACTGATCGCCATCACGCGGCGGCCGCGCCGCTAGCCGTGCTGGGTGGGCGACGCGCGGCCACAGTTGCGGTCCTGGTCGCCGCAACCATCTCCTCCTTCAGGGCCCAGGAACCAGGACAGGCTGCCTATCTCCGGT
>SWDL01000243.1 GCA_005116795.1 Nitrospira sp.
ACGGCCTTCATAGTGAAGTCCCTCGCGTCCGAGCAGGCCGTTGATCCGTTCCAGGAGCGGCGGCTCCTCCTTCAGCCGTTTGTTGGCCGATCCCATGACGCCTTGGCAGGTGCCGCAGATCGTCATGACATCGAGCCCGAGCTGTTCGGCCTGCGCAAAGGTCCGCGCATTTATGGCTAAGGCGACATCCGGCTCCGCCTCCGTCACCACCCCGGCTCCGCAGCAGGCGGCGGCCTTCAGTTCGACCACCTCCAGGCCCAACCGGCCGATGATCGCCATCGTCGACTGGTAGAGTTCCGGGGTCGCCCCCTGGGCCGCGCAACCGGGATACAGAGCGAATTTCAACGGCATCGCATCATTCCTCTTTCCAATTCACAGCCTACTCAGGCGCTCATTGAATAGCAAGGGCGCCACGCGGGATGCACGAGGTGCGAGGGTTGAGGCAACCACCGGTCTTCGTCTTGTCTCTCACCTCGCCGGTCCGGCCCACCAGAGGCGGACCGGCGACAGGTCCGGTCGGGCAGCCGCTCCTCTCACCGGACGGATCTCGCCGCGGCCCGTTCCTGGATTACTCACCGGCGATTCTGTAATATCACTCAGATGCGATTCATGCCGGTTTTTTCACAAGGGACCGCGGTGCGGAACCCCGCGCGACGCAGACGTGCCTGGCCGATCGTGCTGGCCGCCGTGGGAGCCATCCTCGCAGCGGGCGTGGCCTGGGCCATCTATGTCGGGCCAGACTCCCTCACACAGTTCGCCTTGCAGCAGCTTGAAGAGGGACTCAACCGGAAAATCGAGGTGGGGCAGGCGCACCTCCAGTTGCTTCCCCACCCCTTGCTCCAAGTGCACGACCTCGTCGTCCACGATCGGGATCCTTCGCGCACGATCCTGAAGGCCGAATACGTCGCCCTCTCGCTGCGGGTCTTTCCGCTCCTCAAGAAAAAGGTGGTGGCCAAGCGCCTCCGTCTGGAGCGGCCGCAACTGGAACTCCGGCGAGACCAGACAGGCCGATGGAACTTTCTGTCGCCGGAGCACGAGACCCCGGCCCAGGACGAGACGATGCCTGATCTCCTGACGATGCTCCTCTGGGTTCAGGAAACGACGGTGGTGGACGGCACGCTGACCCTGATCGACGAATTTCGCGAAGACGGCGTCCGGACCATGCAGATCAATGGGCTCGATGCCGGCCTGACCGTCCCTCCGCGAGCGCGACATGCCGATCTCCGCCTCTCAGCCACCATCCCCTCGCCGCAGGGCGCGACGTCATTGACCATCGCCGGCCGCATGACCCTCACCGACTCAACGGTGCGGATCGGTCGGGAATCCCCGGTGGCGGAGGAGCCGGCGTTTCAGTTCGAGGGCTCCGGCGATCTCCTCACTGTCGACATCCGGCAGTTTGCGGAGTTTCTCGGCCCGCGCCCGGTCCCCGAGCGACTGACCGGAACCGCCAATCTGCGGACCACGTTCCGGATCGTTCCCGGCGTGAACGGCTATGACGTGGTTCTCTCCGACCTTATCGCCAACGTCGAACGTGTCGCCCTGTCCGGGCAGGGGAATCTCTCGGCGCTCATGTCGGCCCAGCCGACCTTCGCCTTCACCCTCTCCTCGTCTCCCGCCGGCCTCGATGAATTGATGACGCATTTCCCGGTCCAGTGGCTCCCCGGCGATCTGCAGCAAGTCGCCGCCGAACGGGGCATGGCCGGCACCGTCGAGGTGGTCAGCGCCTCGATCACAGGGAGTGCCTCCCCGGAACCACATGTCTCGCTCTCGGGAGAATTTCGCGTGACCGAAGCCCGCGCCCTGCTGGGAGAGCGACGGATTCCGGCTCAACACTTGGCCGGCACCGTCTTCGTCGAACCGGGCCGGACCAAGATCACCGGCTTGAGCGGAGAGTATGGCCCGATGCGAATCAGCGCCGGTCGCGCGACCGTGACCTACCCGGAGACCGGCGCCTGGCTCGATCTTGAACTGGATGGGGATATGGCCGCGGCCGATCTGATCACCACCCTTTCCGGCACGATCGAGTCGCCTGGGGTTGCGCAGGCCCTCGGGAAACTTCATGAGGTCACCGGCGAGGCGCAACTGAGCTACCGTCTGGCCGGACCTCTCTCCGGACCGGAGAGGCTCACCGTCATCGCCGCAGAACTGCAGGCCCGGAACATGGCCTTCACCACGCCGAGCCTGCCTGATCGCGTGACCGCCCTGTCGGGTCGACTCGTGCTCTCCGACAAGGGCGCCGAGATCCAGAACATGACGGCCAAGTTGGGCCCCTTGCAGATGGGCATCCAGGGCGCCCTCACCGCCGGAACCCATGACCGGTTTCAGGACCTGATCATCCACCTGAACGGGGACGTGGCCGACATCGCCCGATGGTATCCACAGATGTTCGCGCCCGACACCACCCCGCACGGTCCTGTCGATGCGGTGGTCTCGCTCAATGGTCCCGTCTCCGCCCCGCAGTTCCGAAGCAGCATCGACCTGAAGGACGTCGCCCTGTCGCTCTTTGAACGCATCAACAAACCGGCCGGCTCACCGGCCTCCTTGGACATCGAAGGGACGCTCATCCGCGAGAAGCAGGTGTCGTTCTCGCGAGTGGAATTCCTGCTCCCGCCGTTTCGCTTATCCGGAAAAGGTTCCGTTCAGATCGGGCCGTCGATCACAGTGGACGCCAGTGTGGCCTCAGGCCCCATCGTCTTGGGCAGTCTGCCCCCGGGAAGCCCCCTCGAAGGATTTACGAGCGGCATTCTCGAAGTCTCCATGGACGTGAAAGGCCGGGGCCCCGACATGAAGACCTGGCAGTACAACGGATGGATCGCGCTCACCGATGGGACCATGGCCCCGAAGGGCGTGGAGGCACCGCTGTCCAACATCTACCTGCGCACCCAGCTCGTCCGAAACAGCGCCGACGTCAAGCGGCTGGCCTTTCGCATCAAGGACAGCGACGTCCGGCTGTCCGGCACGATCAAGAACTGGAATACGGTGCCCAAAATCGACGTCACGATCGAATCGTACCAATTCGATCTCGAGATGCTGATTCCGAAGGGCACCCGCTCGCCTGTCAGGGACCTGCTCGAAACCCTGGCCGCCGGCAGCCATACGACCGCCACCTGGACCATCGACCGCGGCCTCTACCAGGAACTCGTCTTCACGGATCTCAGCGGGCAAGTGCACCTGCGCGACGGCGCGTTGTACGTGGATCAGGTGGCCGGCGAAACCTCCGGAGGCCAGGTGAACGGTCGACTCGCGGTGCGGCTCCCTCGACAGCAATCGGCGGCGATCGAGGTGAGCTTCAATATCGCCGGGGTGCC
>SWDL01000244.1 GCA_005116795.1 Nitrospira sp.
AGAATGACGAGCAGATCGGCGTCGACCAGCAGCGCCACTTCGGCGGCCAGACTGTCGTTATCCCCCACGCGAATCTCGTCCACGGCCACCGTATCGTTTTCATTGATGATGGGCATGACGCCGAATCCGAGCAGGGTCGTCAGCGTATGGCGGGCGTTCAGGAACCGGCGGCGATCCGCCAGATCTTGATGGGTCAGGAGGATCTGGGCGACGCCCTGTCCCAGGGGCTCAAACGCCTTTTCATAGGCCCACATGAGCCGGCTTTGCCCGACGGCGGCCGCCGCCTGCTTGACCGGAAGGTGTGTGGGATAGGCGGTCAACCCGAGCTTCTGAATGCCGGAGACAATGGCGCCCGACGTGACCAGAAGAATCTCCCGGCCTTCCCGGCGGAGGGTGACGAGCTCCGTGGCCAGTTGTTCGATGCGGTCCGGCTGCAGGCCGGCCCCACGCGTCGCAATCAGACTGCTGCCGACTTTGACGACCAGGCGCTTGGCTTGCGTCAGGATTGGGTCGCGCATCCTTGCCTCACGCTTTCCACCTGCCGGCCCACGTAGGCGACCAGCTCATCCACGCCCTCCCGCGTCGCCGCGGAGATGGCATGGAAGGGAAACTGGTGCCGTCGGCAATAGGCGCGCAGCGCCTCAAGCCGTTCCTCGCTTCGGATGTCCAGCTTCGTCGCCACGACGGCGAAGGGCTTCGATGTCATCGACTCGTCGAAGGAGGCCAACTCGTGGCGCATGGTCTCGAAACTGGAGACGGGCTCCTCCGTCGCCCACAGGGAGACGTCCACGAGATGCAGCAGAAACGAGGTCCGGTCGATATGGCGGAGAAACTGGAACCCCAGTCCCTTCCCCTCGTGGGCGCCGGTCACCAGTCCGGGAATGTCCGCGACGACGAAGCCCCGATCCTCACCCCAGCGCACCATACCGAGATTCGGCACCAGGGTCGTGAAGGGATAGTCGGCGATCTTGGGCCGGGCGGCAGAGATTGCGGCAATCAGCGTGGACTTGCCGGCGTTCGGTAAGCCGACCAGCCCGACATCGGCCAGGAGTTTCAGCTCCAGCTTGAGCCATCGCGTCTGACCGGGTTGGCCCGGTTCAAACCGGGTCGGGACCTGATTCGTGGAAGTGGCAAAGTGGGAATTGCCGCGTCCGCCCTTGCCGCCACGGGCCACGATATACGGCTGGTCCTCGGTGACCAGGTCCGCCAGGATCTCCCCGGTGGCATCATCGAGAATGAGGGTGCCGAGCGGCACGGGGATCACGACGTCGGGAGCGGTTTTTCCATGACAGTTCGAACCCTGCCCGCGGCTGCCGTCGCGCGCTTCGTAATGTTGCTGGTAGCGGAGGTCCAGAAGAGTCGTCAAGCGCCGTGACGCGGCCATGACGACGCTGCCGCCGTTGCCCCCGTCACCGCCATCCGGGCCGCCTCGTGGGACGAACTTCTCACGCCGAAACGTGACGACGCCGTTGCCGCCACTCCCGGCTTTGACAACAATGCGGACTTCGTCGACGAACATGGTATCCTGCCACAGCCGCGGTGACCGAAATCGGGAATCGATGGACCCGAGAAGAACGCGATGAGGGAGCGGGAACTCTCAGGGAAGCGAGGCGTGCCTCAGGAGGACTGCTTATCAGGATATACGCTGATGCGCGGACGAGAATCGGCGCCCTCAAACTTCACCACGCCGGCCACGCGCGCAAAGAGCGTATGGTCTTTCCCGAGCCCCACGTTGAAGCCGGGATGAAACTTCGTTCCGCGTTGCCGGACCAGAATGGTCCCCGCCGTCACGAGGGAGCCCCCGTAGGCTTTGACCCCAAGGTATTGGGGGTTGCTATCGCGGCCGTTCCTGGATGATCCGCCGCCTTTGTTTGTAGCCATGGTCTCTCCTCTTCAGGCTAGGCGACCGAAATGCCGGTAATGCGAAGCCGGGTGAAGGCCTGACGATGGCCCTTGGTTCGACGATAATTTTTTCGTCGCAGCTTCTTGAAGACCATGATCGAGCGTGTCCGTCCCTGTGTGACGATTTCAGCCGTCACACTGGCCCGGTCGACCCACGGCTGTCCGACCACCAGGCCCGAGTCCTGTTGGACCAGCCGGACCTGCGTGAGCTCGACCGTGCTGCCCACGTCGCCGGGCACCGTCTCGACCTGGACTACTTCGCCGGGCTGTACCCGGTATTGCTTGCCGCCGGTTTCAATAATCGCGTACATGGGGTCTGTGCTCCGCAAGGGGAAGAAATCAAAGGGTGTTTTTTAGCATGCCCCTTCCACAGGTGTCAAGGTGCTCCCGCGCGCCCTAATCCGGACGTAAGGC
>SWDL01000245.1 GCA_005116795.1 Nitrospira sp.
TCACCAGAGTCTTGGTGGCGACGGATGACCAACGGATCGCGGAGACCGTGACGGGGTTCGGCGGGGAGGTCTGGTTCAGCACGAAACCGTACCGGACGGGAACCGATCGCGTGGCGGATGCCGCCCGAGCACTGCCAGGCGATGTCTTCGTCAATCTCCAGGGAGATGAGATCCCGCTCGATCCCGGACTCTTGAGTGATCTGATCCTGCCGTTTCTTCAGAGCCGGGCCGTGATGGGCACGCTCATGCGACCCATCACGGATCGCGACGATCTCGTCAATCCCAGCCTGGTGAAGGTGGTCACCAATGCCGCCGGCGAGGCGCTCTATTTCTCCCGTGCGCCCATCCCCTGGGTTCGGGATGCCCAGCCGGGGACCGTCGCCGACGCCTTGCATTACCTCCATTTAGGTGTATACATTTATACGCGGGCCACGCTCGATCGATTGGCGGGCCTTCCGACAGGTCCGCTGGAAGAGGCCGAAAAACTCGAGCAATTGCGCGCCCTCATCCATGGCCTCTGCATCCGGGTATGGGAAACACGCCGGCCGTCCGTACGACTGGACAGTCCCGCGGACGTGGAGTCGGCCGAAGCGGCGCTGCAGCGCCTGGTGGTCTGCTGAGTCATAGACGATGGTTCGATGAGGACATCGATCCCATTCGACGACCGAGGAAAGCCAGCCTATGGGTAAATTTATTTTCGTGACCGGCGGCGTCGTCTCCTCTTTGGGAAAAGGGCTGGCCTCGGCGTCGATCGGGCACCTCCTGGAGAGCCGGGGACTCAAGATCACTTTTCTGAAGCTCGATCCCTATATCAACGTGGACCCCGGGACTATGAACCCCTATCAGCACGGGGAGGTCTTCGTCACCGACGATGGCGCGGAAACCGACCTCGATTTGGGCCACTATGAGCGGTATACCTCGCTGACGCTCGGCAAACAGAATAACTACACGACCGGACGAATTTACGAGAGCGTCATTCAAAAGGAACGGCGAGGGGAGTACCTCGGCGGCACCGTCCAGGTCGTGCCGCATGTAACGGACGAGATCAAACGGACGATCCTGGACGTGACCCGCGGCAGCGACGTGGCCATTGTGGAGATCGGCGGGACCGTCGGTGACATCGAAAGTCTGCCGTTCCTGGAAGCCATCCGCCAGTTGCCCTATGACGTGGGACGCGAGAACGTGTTGTATGTTCACTTGACCCTGGTGCCCTACATCGCGGCCGCCGGGGAACTGAAGACGAAGCCCACCCAGCATTCCGTCAACAAGCTGCGGGAAATCGGCATTCAGCCCAACATCCTGCTCTGCCGAACCGACCGGTACCTGCCTCCCGACCTGAAGGCCAAGATTGCCATGTTTTGCAACGTGGAGAAAGATGCGGTCATCACGGCGAAAGACGTCGAGACGGTGTACGAGGTCCCTCTGGTCTTCCGGAAAGAAGGGCTGGATGAGCTGATCGTCAAGACGTTGAAACTCGACACCGCCCCCCCCGATCTCCGGCAGTGGGATGCGATGGTCCAGAAGATCAAACACCCCAAACACGAGATCACCATTGCCCTCGTTGGGAAGTACATCGGGCTCAAAGAATCCTATAAGAGCCTGACGGAAGCCTTAGTCCACGGAGGGATCGATCACGAGACCCGCGTCCGAATCACCTGGGTTGAATCCGAAGACATCGAACGGCAGGGGAGCGAGCCGTTACTGCGCGAGTCGGACGGCATCCTGATTCCAGGAGGATTCGGACTCCGGGGTATTGAAGGCAAGATCCAGACCATCCGCTTTGCACGCGAGCGGGGCGTGCCCTTCTTCGGGCTCTGCCTCGGGATGCAATGCGCCGTGATCGAGCTGGCCCGACACGTCGCCGGACTCGCCGGCGCCAACAGCGCCGAATTTGATGAGGCCACCCCGCATCCCGTCATTCACCTGATGGATTCCCAGCGCTCGGTCACGGACAAAGGCGGGACCATGCGGCTGGGGGCCTATCCCTGCGTCATCCTCGAAGGCAGTCAGGCCCATAAGGCCTACGGGGTCACGGAAGTCCGCGAGCGCCACCGTCACCGCTATGAGTTCAATAACGCCTATCGTGATATCCTGACACGCCAGGGTCTCGTCTTCAGCGGCCTATCTCCCGATGAGCGGTTGGTGGAGATCGTCGAACTCAAGGACCATCCCTGGTTTGTGGCCACGCAGTATCATCCGGAGTTCACCTCGCGGCCGCATCATCCGCATCCGTTGTTCAGCGCGTTCGTCGGAGCCGCGCTGCGACGCAAGTGCGGCCGGTAACCGGTCTCAGGAATCGCCCAGAGAGCCACCCATGCCCTACGACGTCAATGTGGGTCCCTTCACAGTCGGCGGCGCCCATCCGCATTTCCTGATCGCCGGTCCCTGCGTCATTGAAAGTGAGGGACATGCGCTGGAGACCGCGGCGCGCATCGCGGAGATCGCACGGGCCCTCAAGATTCCCTATATCTTCAAATCCTCTTACGACAAGGCGAACCGGACCTCCAATGCTTCGTTTCGAGGGCTGGGGCTCCAGGAAGGCTTGCGCATCCTGCGCCAGGTGAAGGAACAGCTCAAGGTGCCGGTGCTGACGGACATCCACTCGGTCGAGGAAGCCACCGAAGCCGGGCAGGCCGTCGATGTCCTCCAGATTCCGGCCTTTCTCTGCCGGCAGACCGACCTCTTGGTCGCGGCGGCGCGCACCGGTCGAGTGGTCAACGTCAAGAAAGGCCAGTTTCTCTCGCCCTGGGAGATGAGCCACGTCGTCATGAAACTCGAGGACGCCGGCACTCGACGCCTGTTCCTGACCGAGCGGGGCACGACCTTCGGCTACAACAATCTGGTGGTCGACATGCGCAGTCTGCCCGTCATGCGCCGCCTGGGCTATCCGGTGGTCTTCGACGCCACCCACAGCGTGCAGTTGCCGGGCGGGGCCGGCACGTCCTCGTCAGGCCAGCGCGAATTCATCCCACCGCTGGCCGGCGCCGCGGCTGCCGCCGGCTGCGATGGATTTTTCATGGAAGTCCATCCGACCCCGGAGACGGCGCCTTCCGACGGTCCGAACATGGTTCCTCTGCACGCGTTGAAACCCCTGCTGGAACGGCTCCTCAGAATTTGTGCCGCGGCCGGAAAGGGACCTGAGCCACTCGTATGAGCAGCATTCGAGAAGGACAACGGGTGCTTGAAATCGAGGCGCGCGCGGTCGCCGCGCTGATCGACCGGCTCGACCAGCAGTTCATGCGGGCGATCGATCTGCTGGCCGCCTGCGCCGGCAAGGTCGTTGTCACCGGCATGGGTAAATCCGGCCTGATCGGGCAGAAGATC
>SWDL01000246.1 GCA_005116795.1 Nitrospira sp.
ACGCCGAGGGTCTGTCCAAAATCCTCGGGGGGCGTTTCGAGCTTGAACCAGTGCCGGGCGGGATCCATGAAGCCGGCCACGCCCAGCGTGCTGTTGATAAGGAACCGGCCGCCTTCGATGCCCGCGCCTTTGAGCTTGCCTTGGAACACGTTGTTCAGCAGGCGGGGAACGAAACGCACGTTCTGGAAGAAATTGAGGACGCCGCGCTGGACCACATCTGGGAGCGCCCAGTTATAGGCCTGAGCCACGGGTTTCAACACATAGCGGTCGACCTTCCGATTGAACTCGAACACCGCGCTGTTGTACGGCTCCCACGGATCGTAATCCTCTTGCGCCTTGCCGCCCGCTTCGTCCTCCCTCGCGAAGGGGTCGGGCGGCTCCTCGTCCGGTGGCGCAGCAGCCGGCGTGGCTTCCTGTGAAGGGACCGGCTCTTCTGCTGCGAGGATGACCGGCGGGTGCGCCTCGGGCTCACCCGGCGAGGTCGATGAGGCGGCTCCTTCCCCAGATGGCGTCGGGATGGGGGACTCCTCCAGGAGAGCCACAGGGGCCGTGACGACCGGCGATGACAGGCCTGAGCCCGCCTGCGTCCCGGGAAGATCGATCTCGAAGGAGCGGGGTTCTGAAAAGGAGGCGCAACCTCCGAGCCCGAGCGCGGCAAGAAGGACGACGGAGAGCAGGGGACGTGTCACGGTGAATCGCATCACGTGCATAGTCGAAGCGTTCGCGGATCCGTTACGAAACGGCGGCCGGAGACCGAGTCCGGTTAAAAAAAGGAGCACTCTACCAGAAACGCAATCCGAGAGCCACCGATCCGCAGTATTCTGTATAACTCAGTCCGTTGACAGCTCCGGCGGCCTGCGCTAAAGTTCTCTCCCGTGCCTCTTCCCTCCGACGGCGCAACGCCTCTACCCGGGCCGACCGCGGTCTCCTGGTCTTGGGGGGCTCTGGCCCGCCTGATTCGTCTTCCCAATCAGGCGGGGACATTGCTGTTGCTCCTCCCGACCTGGTGGGCAATGGTACTCGCCTCACGCGGCCGGCCCTCGTGGACCGTCCTCATCGTCTTCGCCGCAGGCGCCTTCTTGATGCGATCCGCGGGAGTCGTGATGAACGACGTGGCCGATCGGTCCTTCGATCGCGAAGTCGCCCGAACCAGATCACGTCCGCTCGCCAATGGCGCGCTCCAACTCCGTCATGCGTTGATCACAATGGGACTTCTGGTGGCGGCCGCCGCCGGTCTGCTCTGTGTTCTCCCGATGCCGGCGGTGATCCTCAGTCCGATGGCCTTGGCGCTGGCCGCGCTCTATCCCCTGTCCAAGCGTGTGGTGGCCATTCCTCAGGCCGTCCTCGGCCTGGCCTTCGGGTGGGGTGTGGTGATGGCCTGGGCAACGGTCCGACAGGCGGTCGAACTGCCTGCCTGGCTGCTATACGGAGCGACAATCTGCTGGGCGGTGGGGTATGACACCATCTATGCCCTCCAGGATCGTGAAGACGACCGCCGCATCGGGCTCCGCTCATCGGCGGTGCTGTTTGGCGATTCCGCCTGGGTGGCGGTGGCTACGGCCTTCGGCATGATGCTGGGGCTCCTGGCCTGGGCCGGATGGATCACGGGGTTAGGCGCGGCCTTCTATGGCGCCCTCGCCGGCATCGCGGGATTTCTGACCCGGCAAGTGCTGACGATCCGGAGAGAGATCCCAGCCGATCAAGCCTTCGCTCTGTTTCGACAACACGTCTGGATCGGGTGGGGAATCTTGGCAGCCTTCTGGGTAGGGTTGTTCTAACGGTTCCACGAGACTATTTTTCTTTGGGCGGGTCGGTCCCGAGTTCCTTCAGGATCCCCTGGACCCATTTCAGCCCTTCTTTGAGCTGAGATTCTTCCGCTTTGAGAAAGTCCAACATGGAGCGGGTGGTTTGTTTGGCTGAAGACAGAACATCCTGCGTCTGCTTTTGGAGCGACTCTTCGCGCTTGCGCGCATCGGATTCCTGCACCTGAATCTCTCTCAGAGATTCCAAGACCTTGGAGAATTCAAGGCTCCATTTGAGATTGCGCTCCTCCATGTGCTTGTGGAGCAGATCCAGCTCGGCCTTGAGCTCCTGCTTGAGAGACTCTCGCTGCGAGGCCGTTTCGGTGCTGACCTTCGCCGCCGAGGTCTGAAACTGCTGTTGGATGGCCTCTAAATCCGCTTTGGTGGCGCAGCCGAATCCTAACAGGCAGGCGGAGAGAAGAAGACCGATGTGACACCGGGGGATCAGGCGAGCCGGACTCAGCAGTGACAAGACCATTGGGAAGACCCTTCGAATTTTCGGCGCCGGCGAGGCGGAGAACTATTCCGCAGACGCCTTTTGCACAGTCCCGAGCGGCTTTTCAGGCGGAGGCGCTTTCAGCGTGGTTAGGTACATCGTCACGGCTTTCGCGTCCGCATCGCTGAGCCCGAGGTTCGGCATACGGGTTTCCGACTTCATGGCCTGTGGATACTTGACCCAGCGGAAGACCCAGGTCCCGTTCAAGCGGAAGCCGGCTCGATCCAGGGGCGGGCCCACCATGCCGCCCGCCTCGCCCACCCGATGGCAGGCATTGCAGCCATACTTATTGGAAAAGAGCTGCTTCCCACGCTCAGCTTGCTTCGCCGCTTCGTCGGCGCTCATCGCCAGATCAGGACGGGGGATGGGAGCAAACTCCGGTCTCTTGATGAAGTTGGTCGCAGCCGCCTGAGCGATCTCTAACTCTTTGGTGGCCTTGTCCATCGCGTCCCGTTCTTTGGCGGTCGCATTGTCGTCGACATCTTTCCCGGCCTTGTCGGCTTCGTCCTCCGCCGTCTTGTCCGCGGCGGCCAGCGCCTGCTTGGCCTGGTCAAAGACCCCCTGGACTTCTTTCAGCTTGTCGTCCAGTTCCTTCTTTCGGTCCTCGACGTTGAAGGCCAGCTTCGTGCCGTGGAGCGTCCGCACGTAACCGACGATGGCCCAAATCTCATCTTCCGAGAGGGTATATTTGAACGTCGGCATGGTGGGCACGGCGAATTCGTCGTCGCCGATCTTATCCCCGACATTGGGCGTCGTATCCTTCATGTCGCGCGAGATGGTATTGAAGATTTCCTCATCCTTGAAGGTCGACATCTCGCCCTTGTTGGACAGGTCTTTGGGGCGCGGATCCGGCATCTGGGCCCAATTGTATCCTTCGTTTTGCCGGCCATGTTCGCCATGGCAGTGCATGCAGTAATGTTCGTAAAGATGTTTGCCCTTCTTGACCTGTTCGCTCTGGAAGAGGGCGCAGCCCGTCACCCCGACCGCCACCGACAGGAATCCGACGGCGCCCCCCAGGATCACCATCCGCAGGCCGGAGCCGGTCATGCCTCGCCTGATCGACCTCATGTCGAGGATCCTTTTTTCAGCTTCCGGATGACGACGAACTGAAACCCGGCCGCCAGCGCGATGGCCAGCGCCGCATAGCCGTAAGGCGTGTAGTTCGGCGCGGGATCCAGCCGGAAGTACCACCAGGACGAGATCGCCTTCTGCGAGCCCTTTTCTTTGAGATCCCCCCCCGCTTCCTTCTTCCCGTCCCAGACGGCAAAGGAAATATTGACGAAATCGCCCGGCTTGAATTGGGTATCCGTTTCGTTGTTGGCGGTCGTGACCGGACGGGTGAAGACCACCTTCCACTCGCCGTTCGCATAGGCGCCCTTGGCCTTGACGTCCTGGTCGTCTTGCGCCTTCAGGGTGCCGAACCCCTTCGCCGTCATGTCGACCGCTTTCCCATCCTTATTCTTCCAGAACCAGATGTTGACCGGGCCACCCTCCACCTGCGCCATGGGCTGACCGTGCGCGAAATGCGCCTTCTTCTCTCCGACCATGAACTCGACCGCCGCGGCGTCATCGGGATCCTCGGTGGGGTCCGCATATTCTAGCATGATGGCCACGTCTTTGCCGTTGTGGATCGCGCGAGCCTTCACGGACTGGACCGTCACTTGCAGAATTCGAGTGGGCCAATGCACCTGAGGCGAGAGCGGGAACTCGGAGGGCGCGATCGCGTTCCAGGCAGATGCCGTCGGATCATCAGGAACGGCGTCGGCGATCAACGTGGCTCTCACCGCCACACTTTCTTGGGCCCATCCTGCAACCGGCAGCCCCATGGTCCCCGGAAACAGCATCCCAATGAACAACAGCAGGCCCGCCCTATGACCGGATTTCCGCATTCTCATATCTGCCTCGCGCGTCTCACCTCGAGCCTCATAGCCGGCTATTCCCAGGTCCTTGGCTTCTGGTGCGCCCCATCATATTCACCCATGATGATCTTCCAGATCTGCTCATCCTTCAACTCCACTTCCCAGCGCGGCATGGCCGACTTCCACGGCATGCCTTCGGTGGAAAGCCCCACCCCGCCGGTCTTGATGCGCCAGAAGAGGTAGCTCTCCTGGAGCATGGCGATGGTTCCAGGATCCACGAAATTCGCCGGAGGGGGACTGAAGCCCCCGGCGGCCGGTCCCTTCCCGTCAAATTTTGCGCCGTGGCAGGGGGAACAGTAGGCCGCGTAGTAGCCCTTGCCGGCCATCACGTTTTCCGGCGTATTCGGGATTGGGTTCGACAGCCCTGCGAACTCTCCGGGAGGCGCCGGGTGGATCGTACGATTTTCCGCCGGAGGGTGGTCACTGGGCACCGTGCTCGAATACGTCTGCCAGCCGACGAGCAAGGGGAACAGCACCAGCAGGCCAAGCCGGGCGGTCTGCATCGCCCCGCCGACGCCTTCCCCGCTGAGGAACCGGAAGACCGGACCGAAGACCCCTTCCATAGCCTGCTCCGAAAGGGTCGTGAAGATCAGAACTCCGGTCACCGTCAATGCAATGTAGAGGAAGATAAGGCTGGACGGAAGCGGAGCCGTGAAGAGAGGCAGAACGAACTTCAGCACGACATACACCCCGCCGGTCAGGACAAGAGGTTTGATCAATGGACCTTTCATAACGCCACCTCTGTGATCAATCGATGCTCACGGCGCGTGAGCGATCGGCACCGCCGCCGCAGTTTGGGCCGGTTGGGTAATCTCTGATGGATGGACTGAAATCGGTTCGCCGCTCATTTGCTGTAAGAATGCAATGACCGAGAAAATCTCGTTGTTCGTCAGGCCGATCGGATTTTTATTGATCACGGGCATGCGGGCCGGATACTCCTTCGGCACCCCCTCGTGCCGGTAGTCCTGATAGATATACGCCTGGGGCTGCGTCAGACTTTCGTAGATAAACTCGCGGGTCAGCTTGGCGCCGATGCCCTTGAGGTCCGGGCAGCGGGCTGACTCGCTGGGCCCGATCGAGTGGCACAGCGCGCATTGGCCCTTGCCAAAGAAAATCCCCTGCCCCACCTTCGCGAGATCGGCCTGGGTCTTGATCTGCAATGGGTCGAACTCCACCTTCTTGGGTGGAAGCGAGATCGTCTGCGGGACCTGATTGGCAATATAGGTGAAAGCGATCAGGAGCCCAAAGGCGGTCGCCACGGCCCTTCGAAAATATTTGGGTCCCTCCGACACCCTCGGAGCCGATCCAGCGGGCTTGTCGAAAAGGGAGACCGCCCAGAAGAGAAAGGGCGCCAAAAAGAAGTACTGTGTGGAGAAGGCAGGGTGACGTACAGCGCGGGAGGAGACAATCCAAAAGATAAAGGCCACCAGGGCGAGGACCACAAAGGTGTTCAGCGCCATAAAAAAACCGGCCTCTCCCAGGGCGGGGGAATAAGCATAGGAGGAGGTGTCCTCCAATACCCCATAGATATGCCAGTGGCCCCGCGAGGCCGACCGGGCGTAGCCCATCATGGTCATGAGCAGGATGACCGTGACGGCGTTCAACACCAGGACATAGCCCGCTCGTGCCGGCATCCGTCCCCAGACCATTTCCGTGGTGGTCTTGGCGCTCTTGAGGAGCGCCGCCGTGAGGGGTGTAAACGTGACCAGGACGAACAGCACAATCAGCACCTGCGAGGTCGAGAAATAATTGATGCGGACGATGGCCGGCACAAAGTAGCCCCACACCCCCAGCACGATCACGGCAACTCCGGCCAAAGCCAGGAGGGCGTTCATCACCGACTTCGCCAGTTTAGCCCACGCCGCCGTCTCCACCTTGCCCGCCCGCCAGTACATGATGAAGCTCATGAACGTCACCAGGATCATCAGGTTGGCCACCGTCATCTTCGCGGACATCACACCGAAGACACCCAGCAGAGGATGGTGGGTGCCCCCCATCTTCCGCGCCTCCTCCAGGCTTGCGACCAGGGAGTGGGGCGTCATCCACACGCCCAGGCAGAGCAGCAGGACCACGAGCATGGCCAAGATCGGCTTTTTATACTTCACCTCTGCTCCCGGAATGCGATAGGTAATCCCGAGCCAGAAATAATAGTTCGCCCCCAGGAACAGCACCCCGATGAGCATCGCCTGCAGGATGAACAGCCAGGAGAGGAACCCGCCCATCAGGGTAATGCCCATCGCCTGGTTGTATTGATAGATCTCCCGCATCAGCCAGTACCCGGCGAACGGCAGCGGCAGCAGGCCGAACACGCCGATGAAGTTGCCGACATAGCCCATCCAGTCGTAGTGCATGCGCTCTTCCGCGTTCTGGGCCATCAAGTACTTGATCCCCGCGTACGCGCCGCAGATGTAGCCGCCCAGCACGACATTGGCGATCAGGCGATGGATATTGACCGGCCACCAGGTCGGATTCCACATCGCCGCCCAGGCCTTCTCCCAGACTCCCACGCCCCCTGGTAGAACCACCGGGCTGGCCTGAAAAGTCGCCCATGAATTCGGCACAACCACGATGAGCAATGCGAAGACATTGAGCAGAAAGCCCAAGAACAGGTGAACCCCCTTGCGTCCCTTCATGGACTCAAACCCGGACCAGTATAGGTAGAGGGTGGTCGTCGACCCAATGAACAGCAGCACATAGACATAGTAGGTGGGCAGAAAGATATCCGCTAAGTAACCCATCAGCTTGGGATAGAGGGCGATGAGGAGAAAAAGAAAGGTGGCTCCCAACATGGCGGTCATTTCAAAAGCGGCCGTGAGCAGGTTCGTGAATTCCTTCGCCATCCTGTCATAGCGTTGGTCCTTGGTTAGTACCCCAATGATCTCGCAGATCCAGGCGAAGATCGGCACGCCTAGCACAAATCCGCCCAACACCAGGTGGACCTGAGCAATGATCCAGATCACGTTACGGCTGCCGATCCAAGGAACATCTCGATAATCCACCGAAGGGGTCAGGGGAGTCTGCTGGGCCCAGGAAGGGACGAGCCAAAACAGCCCAAGGAACGAAAAGAGAAAAAAGACCTTGAGGATTGCCTTCATGGGTTGACTTTTGCTCCTCCCGGTATCCCTTTCCCCTCTCCGGACAATTGAGGCGAGGCGGCCTCGGGTGAGGGGTCTTTGAAAAGGAATTTAGCAAGCCGGTAGAACACCTTGGCTCCCTTTCGGTAGAACCAATCGACGTCAAGAAGAATCACTCGTATCTCCACTGGATGGAGCCCAGCTAAAATAAGGAGACAGAACGCCAACACTGCGAACGACAGCAACTGGAACTGGTCCAGCACATGGGCTCCCGTGTAGGGCTGATAATCGACCGGATGCGGAAGGATGTTATAAAGGGGGCCGGGCACTAGACCAATAAAGATGCATAAGAAGGCAGCCAGCCCCATGGCAAGGATCATATTGACGGGAGGCTCCTTTGTCCTGATCCCAGAGTCGTGGGCAAAAAACGCGTGATAGGGAATTTTGATGCCTGCATGGTGGAGGACACCTGCCGAGGCAAACAGCAAAACAAGCCAGAGCATGCCCATCCCCTCATGGGTGGCTGCAGCCAATATCATTGATTTACTCACAAACCCGTTAAAGAAGGGGAATCCAGAGATCGATACGGCCCCGATGATACAAAAGAGAGTCGTCAGCGGCATGGTCTTATATAATCCGCCTAGGTCCGTCGCATTGCTCTTTCCTGTCTGATGCATCACGGCACCCATCGACATAAACAGGAGGGCCTTAAACAAAATATTGTTAAAGGCATGGGCAACGGCGCCGTTTACGGCCAGGGTGGTTCCTATTCCGATGCCGGCGACCATGAATCCGACTTGATTCACAATGCTATAGCTGAGCACTCTCCTCAGGTCATTTTCAACAGCGGCATAAAAGATAGGGAATACCGTCATCGCCGCTCCAATCCATATCAAGACCTCTGTGCCTGGAAATGCTCTTGCCAGGGCATACACGGCTGCCTTGGTGGTCAAGGCGCCCAAAAAAACTGTCCCCGTAATCGTGGCCTCAGGATAGGCATCAGGAAGCCACGCATGGAGGAGGGGGAAGGCACAATTGATGCCGAACCCAATCAATATCAGATAGGATGCGAATCCATTTAATCCGATCACTCCAAACTCGATAGAACCCGTCTGATGCACATGGATGATGATCCCGACGAGAAGGCAAAGACCTCCAAAGAGATGCACCAAGAGATATCTCATTCCTGCCGTATAAGACGCCTCGGTCCCTCTCGCCCAGATCAGATATGTTGAAGCGATCGTCATCAACTCCAGGGAGACAAAGAGAGACACAAGATCTCCGGCAAAGGTGGCGCCTAGAGCGCCTCCCGCGGCAAGGAAGGCTGCCACATGCTGTCCGTCCTCATTTTCTAGATGAAGGGCATAGAGGGTTCCTATAAAGGAGATGATCGTGAACATGTACCCGAAGATCCTACTCAGCCGGTCAACCCTGCCAAAGACGAGATCGTAATTCAAGAAACCGACAGTCCAGTGGATGCCTTCAGGGATACTCACAACGGTGATAAAGGCAATGGCGGGCAGCAGTAACAGATAGGCGGACTTGAGCCTCCCCTTCAGAAAGGGGACCAGGAATGCCCCGAGGATCAAGATTGCTGCGGGGGGAAGGCCGTTAATCATAATAATCTTCTTTTCTCTTTAACAACTTGCGCAGGATATAATTTGAAGCCACAACGATCGTGACGTAGGCGACAAATCCATAGGCCCCATAAAAGGAAGGATACCCTTCCCATGGAACCACAGGGTGTTTAGGGAAAAAAAGGTCCACGACAATGAGCAAGACAAGGAAGATGTAAAAACCCATCAAGAGTCTTTTTACATTGTGCGGTTGATCAAAAAAACGCCCTTCTTTCATTGACACTCCGTTCTGTTAGGCATTTAGAAGGTGCGCCACATAATGACAACGAGGTAGAAGACCGCTATTGAAAAAACGATATAAAAAATCGTTCGATATCCAGGTTCTGTCTCATGCCCGAGCTCTGTTCTCCCTTCTTTCTCTTTGTTCATCCCACTTCCCCCATCACCACCCTGGCCAGCTCAAGGAAGACCGATGGCGCAAAGAATAAGACCAGTGTTCCTATCGCGGTAATAATCAATGCCACTACCATCATGGTCGGGGCCTCCCGTCTTTCAGCGTTCTCGCCCGGCGGTAAGTCCCTGAAAAAAGCGGCATACACGATCGGCAGCAAATAAGACGCGCTCAGGATTGAGCTTGCGACGAGGACGGCAATGGCGGGGTACAGTCCTGCCTCGACCGAGCCAAAGACTAAATACCACTTGCTTATGAAACCTGCAAAGGGTGGAAAGCCTATGAGGGACAGAGCGCCTAAGGCGAAGGCTGCCATTGTGAAGGGCATCCGTTTCCCAATGCCATTCAGCTCACTCACCCTGGTCTTACCCGAAGCCACGTAGATCGAGCCCGCACAAAAGAACAGTGTCACCTTTGCGATGGCGTGATTGACGATCTGTAGGATCCCGCCTGTTAAACCAGCCGGGGCTAACAGTGCCGCCCCGAGGAGTGTGTAAGACGCTTGGCCTATGGTCGAATAGGCAAGTCTGGCCTTGAGGTCATCCCTCGTCAGAGCCAGGACAGACGCGACGACGATCGTAAAGGAGGCAAGGACGACCAGTGGAAGTCCTAAATTGAGCTCTTTGAGCGTGTCCAGTCCAAAGAGGTAGTACGTCGCGCGCAAGATACAGAAGGCGCCGACATCGACACCCGCTAATAAGGCGCACACCGGCATGGGAGCGACCATGGCCGCAGGCAGCCAGGCATGAAAAGGTATGATCGCCGCCTTGCTGATCCCGACCAAAAAGAGAAGATAGGTGAGGGTGATCAGGATTGGATCTGCCTTGGAGGGGAAGATGCCCTTTGGATTAAAACCCAAGCTGCCGGAAAGAGCGTAGGCCAAAATGCCTGCGAGCAAAAAGAGTTTCGCCAGCATAAAGACATAAAAGATATACCTGTTCCCCTTGGTAAACGCCTCTTCGGTCTCTTTATGTACCACCAAGGCATACACAGAGAAGCCGATCAGCTCATAAAAGAGGTACAGGGTCATTAAATTGGCCGCAAAGGCCACCCCCATGGTGGCCGACAGGGTAATCGCAAAAGAGAGATAGTAGCGGGTCTGCGCTTGCTCCTTGAGGGAGCGCACGTAGCCGATGGAGTAGATGGTGATCAGGATCCACAAAAAAGAGGCTGCGGTCGCAAATGTAAGCCCCAAGGCATCAACCCGAAACGCGAAGGAGACACCGGAGGTTATAGAAAAGAGGGTATAGTTCAGCGTCTTTCCGGCAAGGACCGTGGGAATCATGGTGAGAACAATGAGAAACTTCAGGGTCGCCGCCGCCAACGAACACCCCTCACGGATATTGGGCGACCTGCGGGTGACCAGGATGAGCGCCGCCCCAAGTAAAGAAACGGTCACGGCGAGGAAGGGTTTGATGGATTCAATTTCCATGGCGGATACCGGCCATCATAGGAAGTCCCTTTCGAAATGGAGGCGCTTAGGGTTTCGGCGCCTCGGTCTTGGCAGGGGCGGTCACCTGCGTTTTGGCAGGCATCGACGCCGGACCCGTCGCGCCAGGCTTCAACGGAGGAACTTTGGCGCCACCCTTGGCCTTCGCCTTCTCCGGTTCTTTCGCCTCTTCCGCCGCCTTTGCCTCCAACGCTTTGATGGTCTCCTCAGCCTTGGCCAGCAACTTATCTGTCCGATTCAGCGCGTCAATGGGCTTGAGGGGCGGTGCGATCTTCGTGTCCGGTTTCTGGTACAGTTCATGAACATGGGGCGTGGTAACCGGCATGAAGCCCCAGAGCAGGAGCACCAGAGCGACGCCCGTCAGCGTAAAGACCGTGAGAAGGAGCGGCTGGTCTGTCGGCACTCGAGACAGATCCCATTGGCGTACGAGCCCCTGATAGGTTAAGTCCGTCGGCCGGCCGGCCGCCACTTGTCGTCGGACCATTCGCCCGAACAGGGAGAGGCCGATCATGAGCAGCAGGAGCAGCACCAGCGTCGTGGGGACGCTCCAGAGCACCAGTTCGATGCTGATCTTTTCTGCGATCGGGACGGCCTTCAAAAACTCCATGATCCAGGCGGTGACCGCCGTCGCCCCTTCCTTCGCATAGCCGACGGCGACGTAGGTCAGCGTGCCATAGATCGCGATCAGCAATGTCGCCTGCCACCAGAGGGTGAGGCCCAGCCCATCGGGCGGTTGGGTACGCAGCCGCTCCAGAAACACCGTTCTGGCAGCCACGCCATAGGCCCAGATGTCGAGGGGGATGGAGAGCACCAAGAGAAAGCCAAGACCCGGCATGTCCCAGGGGTGCATCCCGGCGGCCAATAGTAAGAGTCCGATCACGAGTTTGATCGGAACAGTCATCCAAAAGGCCGGCCAGAAGACCGCCAGGCCGAGTTTCATAGGCGATATCGTCTCGCTCACGCACACACCCAACGATACATGCTGAAGGCTGACTGCTGAATAAAGAACGAGCCCCGAACGGTTGCCTTGAATTCAGCGCTCACCGTTCAGTCCAGGAACTCTCGATTGATGATGGCCGACACGGTAAACACGAGAATCCCGACCATCACCAGGATCCAACTCACCAGGGCGATCGGTCTCTTGAAGATGTTCCGCTCGGGGCTGCGATCGATGAAGGGGAGCGCGGCCAGCAACGCCATGAAGAGACCCGGCAGCGCAATGGCGCCGAGGAACTGCCCAAACTCCCCTGCAAAAATCTTCAAGCGAAGCAACTGGAACAGAAACAAGAAGTACCACTCGGGCTCCGGATGATACTCGCCGGGATCCGGGGTGGCCTCTTCGAGCAGGACCACTGGTTCGATGAAGGCCAGACTGCAGACCGCGCCGAACACGGCCGACATGGCCACGATATCCTTCCAAATCTGACGCGGAAAGAAGTAGTCTGTCTTGGCCTTGAGTTCTTCCGGACTCCCTCGGAACGGTCCGGCCGGACCCGCTTTTCTAAAGAGGAAGATATGGAGCCCGGCCAAGGCCATCAGAGTCGCCGGCAGCACCATGACATGGATGACGAAAAAGCGACTCAGCGTCATCTGCCCCGGCGTAGGCCCGCCCTTGAGGAATCGCGCCATGAAGTCACCGACGATGGGCGTCTTGTCCATGATTTCGACGCCGACCGTCGTGGCCCAGTAGGCGCGCTGGTCCCACGGCAAGAGATAGCCCGTAAACCCGAAGGCCATGACGATCCCGAAGAGGGCCAGGCCCACCAACCAGATCATCTCTCTGGGCTTCTTATAGGCGCCCCAGAGAAAGACCTGGGACATGTGCGCGAAGACCATCACGACCATGGCGGAGGAGCCCCAGAAGTGGTAACTCAGCAGGAACCACCCGTAATCGACTTCGTGGATGATGTATTGAGTGCTGGCGTAGGCATGGTCGGCGCTCGGCACGTAATAGAACATCAGCAGGATGCCCGTGACCGCTTGCATGATGAAAATAAACAGGAGGGCGGACCCCAGGACGTAGGCCCAACGGGATCCGCCGGGGACCGGCTCGTTGAGCATCTTGGCCTGAAGTTTTTTTAGGCCGACCCGCTCATCGACAAACGCAATGACTTTTTCGATGGCGCTGGGCGCCGTCGCGCTGTGGCCGTTCATCAGATAATCCGGATTTGGGATTTGGTTCCGGCCTTGAATTCCATATCGATGATTTCAATGTCGCCGCCGGCCGAGATCTTGATCGGAAGCGGGTCGAGCGCACGCGGAGCCGGGCCATCCAGCACTTTCCCCGTTTGGTCATAGATGCTCAAATGGCAAGGGCACAGAAACACCTGGCCCAAGACCTTATGGGACCGCCACTTGAACCCGCACCCCAGGTGCGGACATTTTCCGGAGTAGACGACGAAGGGGACATCTTTCTTGTTGGTCCAAATGTGCCGGCCCGACGCGTCACGGAACTCCGTGTCCTTGCCATGATAGATCTTGTCGAGCGTCTCCGGTTTCGCCTTCAAGATCCAGACGTTTTTTTCGACGTCCGCTTCCGGCATGAAGGCTTCTTTGACCTTCTTCTTGAACTTGAACTGGACGCCCACGTCGTCGGTCTTGATTTTGCCGACGTTGCCGACCTTGAGCCAGGCATTATCGAAGGGCACATACATCGGCTTCATCAAGTACTTCAAGACCGGGAAGGCCAGCGGCAGGCCGATGAGGAAGCCGATGGCGTGGGTGAAGCCGGCGAAGAACGTGCGGCGCTTGCAGTCCTTTTCCAGCTCCGGCACGGGCACCAAGACCTCACCAGACTCGACGTGGACATGCTCTTCGAGATGCGCAATCTCCACATCATGAATCGTCACGTAGTCGTCGCGCTTGAGCACCGGAAACTGTTCGAGCTCCAAGGAGGCCACCCGCAGGCGGACCAAGGAGTCCGCAACATCCTGCACCCGCGACATGGGCACTTGACGTTCTGGAGAGGCCGCGCCATTGCCGATGACGATGTGGCTGATCTCGAGCGAGAGCGGATCGACAATGACCCGGGTGACTTCCCCGACCTCGCGATCCGTGCAGGCGACTTTCGATTTGAGCTTCGGCTGGTTCACAGGACTACTTTTTCTTGATGGGTTTCGGCGTCTGGACCGACGCGTTCTTCAACCCGGACAGCCAGGCCGCCAAGACCTCGACGTCCTTGTCGTCCATGACTTCCTTGTATTTAGCCGGCATCTTCTTTTTTTCGTATTCCTTTTCAAACCCCTCCGCCATGAAGCTCTGTGGATCCAGAATTTTGGTCTTGATGTCGAGCGCAGCCATGTAGCTGCCGATATTGTCAAGCTCGGGCCCGCGCTTCTTGCCGCCCTCGCCTTTCAGCTTATGACAGTTGTAGCATTCCTGATCCTGCCAGATGGCAAAGGCCCGGGTTTCCAGGTCCTTGGCATCCACGGGCAGCCCGGCTGCGGGCGTGCCGGCGGCACCCGCCGCCGCCCCGCCGTCGGCCTCCGGCAGATCTTTACTCAGATTCTTGAGGCGATCAGTGATCGACTTGGCCTGCTCTTCCAAGAGCTTTACGCGGGCCAGTAATTCCTCGGTCTTTCCGATCTCTGCCAGCTTCCGCTTGGGTTCCAGAATCCGATTGATCTTGCCTCGTTCATCCTCGGGATCGTACTGAGGCCAGAGCGAAGCGGCGGTAATATAGGCCGCCGATAGCACCAGATAGAAGACCAAGAGGCCGATCACCGCCTTCGATCCGCTCACGGGCGGCATCGAGGGCGCATCCAAGAGGAGAAACACCAACGTGCCGAACACCGCGTATGCGACGAACATCATCTGAAAGATCGGTGGAAAGCCCAGCGTGTTGGA
>SWDL01000247.1 GCA_005116795.1 Nitrospira sp.
TTGTTGAGAGCAACAACGATCGGCACTTTGCCAGCCTTGGCATGATGAATCGCCTCGACTGTTTGCGGCATGACACCGTCGTCCGCGGCCACGACCAGCACGACCAGGTCGGTGATCTTAGCCCCGCGGGCCCGCATCGAGGTGAAGGCCTCATGGCCCGGAGTGTCCAAGAACGTCACCGTCTTGCCGTGCACCTGGACCGTATAGGCGCCGATGTGTTGCGTAATACCGCCGGCTTCGCCCTCCGCGACCTTCGCCTGCCGGATCGCATCCAACAACGACGTCTTCCCGTGGTCCACGTGGCCCATGATGGTGACCACCGGGGGACGAGGCTCGCGCGCCTCTTCTCCGGCGGGCTGCTCGACCTCTTCCAGCAGGTCTTCGGCCTGTTTCTCGACCGCGACCTCAGCCTTGACGCCGACGCCGTCCGCAATCAGTTGCGCCGCATCCAGATTGATCGGCTGATTCAGCGTCAGCATCTGGCCCATGTCCATCAACTTCCGCATGATGTCCGCCGGACGCTGCCCGACCAATTCTGCAAATTCTTTCACCGTCAGCCCTGCCGTCAATTTCACGATTTTCTTTCGAGGTTTCGTAATGTCGGCGACGGACGTGGTGGGCGCATGGCGGGATCGATCTTCCCGGCGGTGGACCGGAATGGCCCGAAGGTCCTGCCAACGGGTAAGATCCTGCCGAACATTCGGATCCTCGACTTCCCGCGCCCGGCCGGGCCGTCGGCCCTTCTTGAGCTTGTCCTTGGCCGCCCCGACCTCCTCGGCCGCCGCGGTCCCCGGAAGTCCATTTTTCTTATCCAGTCCCGCGCCACCGGCGTCCGGAGGACCCGGTCGCGGAGGCGGAGCCACCACGGCGGCCGGAGCCGCCGCCGCAACGGGCGCGCCCGGACGAATCTCTCCCATCCCCATCGTCGGAGACCTGAGAGGCGCCAACACCGGCTCTCGTTGAACCGGCGGAGGAGTCGCGTGGGCCGGATCAGGCGGTGGCTCCACGCTGGGCTGGACCGGTGTGGCGAGAGGCGCCGCGGGCTCGACGAAGACGGAGGATGCGCCGGCACTGTCGGCGGCGATCTCCTCGTCCGTTTTTTTCCGCTTGAACAGGATCCGCTTCTTATCGGTCTTCTGCGCGTGATCGTCGAGGACGGAGGAGGTCTTGCCCATCGGACGCGCCTCACCGGAGCCACCCGCACCTTTCCCCATCGCCGCCTCTTTCCTCGCCCCCTCGCCTCTCAACGAATCCCCCGCCGGTTCTGTCACGCGAGGGAGCGCGCCGGCCTTCGCTTGGGCTGCAAATCGATCGAGCACCTTTTGCACAATGTCTTCCTCTAAGGCGCTGCTGTGGGATTTGACCGTGTATCCCATCGCCTTGAGTTCCGGGATCAAGTCTCGATTGTCGATCCCAAGGTGCTTCACTAGTTCATAAACTCGCATGCACCACCCTGTCAGCCGGCCTGCCCGACCGCCTCCGAGCCGCCGGCGCTTTGCGCCGAGGACTGCGCGGCATCGGCCTCCTGCTGGGCCAACTCCACTTGCAACGTTTCTTCCACCAACGCGGCCTTGATGTCCTTGTCTCGTTGGACCTTCTCTTTTTCGTACTCGGTGGCGCTGATGATGTCGATCTTCCATCCGGTCAGTTTCGACGCCAGTCGGACGTTCTGCCCGTTCTTCCCGATGGCAAGAGAGAGCTGGAGGTCGGCCACCACCACCAGGGCCGACTTCTTCTCCTCGTCGATGCCGACTTTCTCAATCGACGCGGGGTTGAGCGCTTCGGCGATGAAGACCCGCGCCTCCGTGGTCCAGGGAATGATGTCGACCTTCTCGCCGCGAAGCTCCCGCACCACGGCCTGCACGCGCGAGCCCTTGACGCCGACGCAGGCCCCCACCGGATCCACGGCCTTGTCGCGAGAGGCGACCGCCAGCTTGGTCCGATCGCCAGGCTCGCGGACGATGGCTTTGATTTCCACGATTTTTTCCGCCACCTCCGGCACTTCGACCGCAAACAACTTGGCCACGAACTGCGGATGCGTCCGGGACAGGATGACTTGCACATCCTTGGGCGATCGCTTGACGCCGAGCAGGAGCGCCTTGAGACGGTCGCCACGGCGGTAGGACTCTCTCGGAATCTGCTCTGAGGCGGGCAAGACGGCTTCGGTTTTGCCCAAATCGACCAGGTAGTTCCGCCGCTCCTGGCCGACGATGATGCCGGTGATCAAGTCGCCCTGACGACCGTTGTATTCCTTTTGCACCGCTTCCCACTCGGCCTCGCGCACCTTCTGACAGATCACCTGTTTGGCCGTCTGAGCCGCAATGCGTCCCAGCTCGTCCATTTCAATGACGGACCCGATCTCGTCGCCGACCTCCGCCTCGCTGTCGACCTTCCGGGCCTCCGTGATGGAGATCTCCGCCTTGGGATTGGTGACGGTGTCCACGATCGTCTTCAGCGAGACGACGGAGATCTCGCCCGACTTGGGATCGATCTCGACATGGATGTTTTCGCCTTGACCAAATCGTTTCTTAGCCGCCATTTGCAACGCGGTCTCCACGGCATTCAAGACGCGGGCCTTGTCGATGCCTTTTTCACGGCCGAGCTGGTCGATCACTCCGATCAAATCTTTATGCATACCCTACCCTTCTTCGCTGGCTCACAGGCGTGATGACGTGGGGCGTCGCGTGAATTCGACATCGCGTCGACCTTCGGCGATGGTGGTCCACTGCAGTGGGAGGAGGTCCCGATCCCTGCCACGCGGCACCTCGATCACCAGTCCTTCCTCACCGACGTCGACCAGCCGGCCTCTGACGCGCCACTCACCGTCCAGCGGCGCTCGGAGCTTGATGATGACGAGATGACCGACAATGCGCAAAAAATCGGCCGGCGTAGTGAGCGGCCGATTCACTCCTGGCGAAGACACTTCCAAGGTGTAGGCGTGGGGAATCGGATCGGCGACATCCAGCGCATGCCCCACGGACTGATGGACTTGCTCGCAATCGTGCAGCGTGACCCCGCCCGGCTTATCAACGAAGACACGGACTTGCATTCCCGCGCCCCGCCCGACACAGGAGACCTCCACAACCTCGACGTGCAGCGCGCGGGCGATGGGGACGACGATCTCCCGCACCCGTTCGGCTAAAACGGCATGGGCCGACCGCTCGCCGAGGCCGTTCGTTCCCGTCTCAGTCTGTGTCCGTTCGTTCACCGTCTCCAAACAAAAAAGTGGGCCTCAGCCCACTTCACATGGCCCCAAGCTAGCATTTTCTCCCTCCGCAACGCAAGTAGCGACCGGGAAGCAGTAGCGACCGGGAAGGAGCCCGGTCCTGAATCAGCCGGCAGGACGGAGATACTCGCCGGCAAACCAGTTGAACAACCGACTGGTCACCGGTCCCGGTCGGCCTGTCTTGACCGGCTTCCCGTCGATACGCACCACGGCCAACACCTCCACCGTCGTCCCGGTGAGAAATATTTCATCGGCCCGATGAAAATCCTCGACGGTGACGACCCCCTCCCGCGCCTCGATCTCATGCTTGCGGGCAAGGTCCAACACCAGTCGCCGGGTGACGCCGGCCAGGATGCGATGGTCTTCGGGGGGCGTGATCACGACACCGTCCCGCACGATCATGACATTGCTGACGGCTCCCTCCGTCACCTCTCCGTGACGAACGAAAATCGCTTCGAACGCCCCGGCCGTCTTTGCGCGCTGGCGGGCCATGACATTGCCCAGAAGATTGAGGCTCTTGATGTCGCAGCGGGCCCAACGGAGATCCTCGAGCGCCATGACTTCGACGCCGGTCGTCCGCAACGCAGGATTGATCTCCGTCATCTGTCGAACCGTCAGGACCGCCGTCGGCCGGACCTGCGAGGGGAAGACATGGTCCCGGGGCGCCGCCCCGCGCGTCAGTTGAAGGTAGACTTTGCTTTCTCCATAGCCGGCCCGTCGAATGCCCTCGTCGATCCACTGCC
>SWDL01000386.1 GCA_005116795.1 Nitrospira sp.
GACCGGTGCTGCCCATCAGAAAGTTCGCGGTCAATGCCGGCCTATATTGATCCAACACCTGCTTGGCCGCAGGGGTCACCCCGTGCCATTTGGGAATCAGCGAAATTCGTTCGCGTGTCAGCCCCCATCCTAACAAGCTCGCTTCCATCAGCGCTCCCCCGGCAATTCCTCCCGCAAGGGTGTAGATGCCCCAGTGTTTGGCCATGACTCCAACGAGAAGGACCGTGACGAGTGAGGTGGCCATCGGAGCCGCGGCCGCCAAGGCAAAGCGGTTCTCCGCGTTCAGAATCGCGCCCCAGATCGTCGCCACTCCACTCAAGACCAGCGTGGGCAGCAACACATAGTACAGAGAATGCGTGAGCGCCAGCTTTTCGGCGGCAAATCCGGATGCCACCAGGGGGAGGATGTAGGAAGCAGCGAGGGCCAGGACAATTGATAGAACCACAACGAAGCCGACACTCAAGACCATGAGGCTCGACAACAGACGTTGGGCCGCCGCCTGTCCTTCTTGTTCCCGCACCTGAATGTAGGTGGGGATCAGCGCCCCATTGAGCGATCCCCACATCACATTCATGGCGAATTGCGGCAGAAGGAATGCGATCAGGAACGCATCCAACTCGTCGCTCGTGCCGAATTGGTACGCGACGGCAATCTCTTTGGCGACAGCGGCAAGCTTGGCCAGAACCGTGAAGCTCCCGACCGTGACCATCGCCGCAAATACACGGCGATCGACCGAGCCCGTTTGCCAGGTCGCCCAGCGACCGAGGCCCAATTGGACGGCACTGCGCATGGTGTATTCTGTTCGATGGCGATGAAAGAAGATTCAACAGGTACGAAGCGGCAACACGCGGGGGGTCGGCAATCCCGACTTGGCACGGTGCCCTCACCCAGGTGCCCCTTGCCCCTCAACTGGTCTCATCCTCGCGTGAACCGTATGTGGAGCTACCGGTCGGATGTCGAACCGTACGAATAGTAGTAGGGCACGTCCCTCGGTGCGGTTTTTTGCATCACGGCGCCGAGGATCTTGCCCCCCGCAAGAGTCAAACGCTGGATCGCGGTGCGACAGGCCTCCATGGTGGTCGTTCCCGAGCTCACGACCAGAAGAACCCCATCGACCTTCGAGGCCAGGACCAACGGATCGGCCACCGGCAAGACGGGAGGCGCATCGAGAACGACGAGGTATCCTTCTTTCCGACACCAGGTCAGAAGCTCGGTCATATGCTTGGAGTGCAGCAATTCCGAAGGACGCTCGGGAGCGCTGCCGCGAGGCACCACCCAGAGCCTCGGATTATCGGTGCGATGGATGATTTCATCGAGATGGGCATTTCCCTTGAGGTAATCCACAAGGCCCTTCGTATTCCGTGACTCGCGGTGCAAGCCGAAGATGTGGTGATGCGTCGGCTTACGGAAATCCACATCCATCAGCAACACTCGCGTATCCTCCAATTGCGACAGAGCCGTGGCGAGATTGACCGCAAGTGTGGTTTTCCCTTCGCTTTCTCCCGGACTTGTCACGAGGACGCAGGCCGGCAATAGGTTCGGATTGGACATCAGCAGGCTGGTCCGGATGATGCGGACGCTTTCGGCCACCGGGCTCGATGAATCCGCTGATTGGAGCAGCCGTCCGTTCCCGGACTGCTTGTTGAATATCGGAACCACGCCGAGCAAAGATACGCTGGGCATGAACCGCTCCACATCGTCGGGCACTCTGAGAATCCGCTTGCGGAAGTCCAAAAACATGGCGGTTCCGAATCCCGACATCAGGCCGAGGAGCAAGCCCAAGGCCGTATTGAGGACTTTCCTGGGCTTGACCGGTATGGAGCTTGGCGCGGCTGGGTCCGCCAGATACACCGCGGCGCTCCGCATGCCGGCCAGGACATCCGCCTCTTTCGTCAGTTTCAGAAAAATATCGAACAAGTGCTGGTTGCTCTCGGCCTCCCGCTCCAGGATGCCTCGCTCAATCTCGTATTGCTCCAGACCGATCTTCTCATGTCTGTGGCGGCCCACTGCCTCCTTGATGGTGCGCTCTCTCACCAACGCCGCATTGTATTCGTGCTTCACGGAATCGTACACTTTTTCCACCTCGTGCTGAATGCGCCCACGCAGGTCCTCCAGTTCCGCCTTGGCCCGCGCCAGTTTGGGATGAAGAGGCCCATACTTGTCGGACAACTCCGCCACTTCGCCGGACGCCTTGATCTCCTGGGCCCGTAGATTTTGAATCAGGGGAGAAGTCAGCACTTCGGTCGAGGCGTCCAAATTCGCCCAGTCGATCTTCCCGTTCTGATTCGGCCCTTGAAGCACCGATTGGATTTGCTGGAAGCGGGATTGCGCCTCCACCTTTTTCATCTCGGCCTTGACGAGTTCGGACTCCAATTCGCCCATCTGTTGCCCTGCCCCGGATCGCGCGTCGCGCAGGCCGTGCTTGGTCCGGAACACGTACAGCGCCTGCTGGGACGCCTCCACCTTCTTCCTCAACTCGTCGACATGGGTCATGAACCAGGCGGCGGAGTTTTCCGTGGATTTGGCGCTGAGTTCCTGGGTGCGTTCGATGTAGACGTTGACCAAGGTGTTGGCGGCCAGTGCGGCCAATGCAGGATCTTCCGACTGCGCGAGAATATGCGCCAGCCTGGCGCCCCGCACCGGCATGATTTCGAGATGCTCGCCGAATTGCTTGAGCAACCGGTCTTCGGCGGCTTCGGGAGACAGCGCGGGTTCGTCGGACTTGGCGGCTTCCCGCTCATGCGCTGATGACGGCCACAACGTGAACGACCAGGATTTCTTCTTGGCGAGCGCAGGATTGTACTCCGGTTGTGCCTTCAGGTTCAGACGTTGCGCCGTCCGTTGCAGCACGGTCCGGCTTCGCATCAACTCGAAATGGGTCGCAAAATACTCGGGGGTGACATCCGGCGAGGCATGCACTTTGTCTCTCTCCAGAATGCCGGAATTTTGCTGATCAATCGCCACCGTGGCCTTCCCCTGATAGACCGGGGTCTGGGTGAACGACCATGCCATCGCCGCCAGGGTGCAGCCGGCCGTCATGGTTCCGATCAGCAACCACCGACGCCGACAGAGGAAGATGAAGTCGTCGAAGACTTGGGAATGCCGATGCTCGTGGATCGCATTCCCGTGGGCCATAGGGTGGTACAGGGCGAGGCTTGTGTGAGTCTTTTCCACGTTAGTCTTGTCCAATTTTGCGTTCATGGATGTGTGCACCTCTGTCGCCGCGACGAGCCTCGCCGGCCCCCTCGGCACTCGCTGGTCGGCTAGAATCCACCCTGCAGCCCGACGGTAAAGGTATTGGCGTTGTACACGAATTGGCCGTCGGTCGAACTGCGATCTTCGTACGCGTACTGGAGAGTGGCGCCCAGATACCTCGTGGCCTTGTACGTATAGCCCAGGGCGATATTTTTTATGGTATCCGTTCGAGACGGAATGGCTCCGGCACCCGCCCCGCTCGTAAACTTATCCTGCTCGAGGCCCAGATTCAGATTGAGCCCATTCCGTTGAGACAAGGAATGTGTCACGGCCAGATTCGCGCCCGTGGAGACGAAGAAGAGGCTTCCGAGCACCACCGCTTGCTGGATCGCCCGATAGGGCTGCAGGTCCACCGAGAGATAGGACGTGGGCGTCCACCGGAGATTTCCCGCGACATAGAAGTTCGAGGCGGAATCCTCGCTTCGCGTGAACTGGCTGAGCAACGGAGGAGGTTGATTGGTTTGGGCCTTTGAGAACCTCAGGAACTGATAGCCGACCAACAATTCGCCGGACGTCAGATCGCTGACCTGCCAGCGTGCCCCGGTGCTGATCATATACATATTACTGTCGAGGTTCTTATTCTGGTCGTAGATCTGCTGGTTGACCCCGGTGCTGATCAGGAACGTCGACTTCGGCGTGACGGCCCCGGAAAGGGTCATCCCGACATAGTGATTCAACCGACCAAACAGGGGACCCAGCCCATTATTCGTGTAGTTCCATCGTGTTGACTGCACATTGAGCGCAAGACTTGCTTGAACACCCGTATACTCGACTCGGCCGGTCACACTGTCGGTCCGCCACTTGTTGACCTCAAGGAACTGCAGATCCTGTGCCGACCCCCGGGGATCATGCCCGACCTTGTGTTCTCCTTGAAAGTCGACCTTGAGGCCACCCGGAAAATCCAACTTGACTCGCCCGGACGCGGTCTGGTCCCGCACATCATTGGTCGGTGTTCGGTCGAAGAACAGCAAGTTGGTGCGGTAGTCCACGATCAAGGCGTGGCGAAAGGCCATCGGCAATTGCACCTGGATGGCCGGAGCCATCGCATGGACAAAATCGCTGGTACGGTTGCTCGCCGTCCGGAAGACGTTGTCCGTGTACAGCTCCGCGAGCCCAAGAGACGGATGCAGTTTGAAGGGTCCCGCGGTGACGCCATCACTCGTCTGGATGTTCGAGAAGGCCCCTGGATACAAGGGATAGTATCCGGTTAATGGAAAGTTCGGCGTCAGGTAGAGAGACCCGAGGAGTGCGGGATTCGCAAATTGCGAAAACCAGATAAAGCCCTGTCCGCCGAAAAGGGTCGCCGGGGCTTGAGGCGTTGATGGGGTTGTGCCGGTCTGCTGAGCCCAACTGATAGACCCTGTGCCCATCCAATCCAGGAAGATTGCGCAGCAGAGCGCAAGACGAACGGCAAGAATACGATGGCGGGACATAGAGGTCATGACAGAGCCTTCACCCTGGCAAGATTTCAGATTCATCTTGCTGCGACATACTCTGGCTCTGCTCGCCTTCCGGATCTCCCGCTCCCGATGCTATAGGCCGGTTCTTCAATGCGCCTCACGTCCTCCGCGTCAATCTTGACCGTCGCCCCCTGTTGGAGAAGCTGTACGCCGATGAGCACGCAATGGGAACGCTCCCTTCGCACAAGGTTCCCACGCACCCCTGCCAATGGCCCTCGAATGATGACGACCGGATCCCCTTCAGACAGGCACATGGCCGCTTCATACGGCATGCCGCATTTCGTCACGCGCTTCAGCGCATCGATCTCTTCATCCGGAATCACTTCAGAGAACCCCGCGCTCCCCACAATATAGGCGACTCCAGGTAACTGTACCACCGTACTCCGATTGTGAACAGACAATCTGGCAAAGCAGTATCCCGGGAAGAGCGGGGCCTCGATCACCTTCTTTCGATCGTGCCATTGGCTGACTCGCGGGAGGATCGGGAGCAGGTGCTCGAAGCCGAGTCTGTGGAGACGATCGCGGACAGCCTTCTCATGCTGCGCGCGCGTCTTGAGAGCGACCCACTGTCCCCGAGCGCTCTCATTCGCCTCCTGAGATGACGGAATTCCAGCGACGATCATGCGCCCTCCTTCTTGAACAGCCCGGCACAGCCACGCCCTGCTGCAGATACAGCTCCGCTCTGTGACTACCAGGAACCAAGGCCAGAAGCAGATCTCCGCCCTGTCACTACCGGAAACCAAAGCCAGAAGCCGATTGCCGCCGCTACGAATACACTGAAAGTGCTAAACCCTACAACGTACACTTGCCCCTGTTTCTGGCCGCACATGGGCGACAGCAACAGGCAAGAATGTTCTAACTCTTTTGGGGGAGGCCGAACGGCCGACCCGTTGAGCATACGGCGCCGGCGATTCTCGCAGCTCCGTTCTCAGCCGGGCGAAGGCCGGCCCCTGACAGCGCCCGCGGTCAACCGATCGAGCACTTCCCAAAGCGCTAGGTGGGATTCTATCTCGCCGGCATCGATTCCGATATCGTGCTTAAGTAGTATCTCGCCTACTTCCGTTTTATCCATTTGGGTCGGTTGAGTGGCTTCATGAATGGTCATCCAATGGCGCCACCAAATGGCTCAAATGTGTTGACAGGAAACAGGTATGGGCGGCAGAGCATGCGGATGGGTGACACACCCGCAAGGGTGAGGCGGTCGGCGAAGAACGACCTGTGGGGTTTGGCAGGGCCTTTGTCAGCCCTCGCGGTCCGTATCCGACAAGAGGGGACGGTCAGAAGACAGGCAAAAGAACACCGCACTGTCGCTCAGGGTCTTGAAGGGCCTGGCTTCGGATCGTTGGGGCGATAGGATAGGGGGTTGCCTGACGGATCAAAAAGAACCACTTCGGCCCCGCTTCTGGAGCGAGGCGGTAGGGATATTCATTCAGCGTCTCGATCAAGGCCGCTTTGCCGTCCTTGGCCAGCGTCAATCCACCGGGCATGTTCTCAAACCAGTCCTGTTTCACCGCCCGCCCCGTGAACAGATACACCACGGTCTGATCAGCCAAGTCCCGAAATGGGACCGGACCTCCAGGGCGTGACGGCCCGCCGGGATCGGACCTGGCTCTCCCGGTTCCTTCAAGCGCCCGACGTGATGCGGGCGAAACAGGATCCGCTCGCCGTCGCGCTCTCCGCCAGGTTCCCCGGGGTCACGATGCCCAATCTGGGGTTGTCGGCGACCGATGTGGGAGACCTGCTCGCCTATGTGGAAACTCAGACGGCATGGCCGGTGGCCCCGGCCTTGCCATTTGTGAAAAGTGAAAAGTGAAACGTGAAGCGTATCTGGTGAAGCGTGAAGTGGAAGATATCTGACGATCTGTTGATCTGATGAATTCTGAACATTCAAGAGCCTGTTGCACAAATCCTCCGTTCACCCTTCGATGGGCTCAGGGCGAACGGCATAGGTGTTGAAAACATTGGGGTGTTCCCGTTCGTGCTGAGCTTGTCGAAGCACGAAAATGGGTTTGTGCAACAGGCTCTCAACAGATCAACAGGTCAACAGATTCCGGAATTGAAGCCATGCCTCCGTCCTTCAATCGACGACATCTTGTCAAATACAGCCTCGCAAGTCTTGGCGCCATCACACTCGGCCACTGGCGGCTGCCGATCCCCTTCTTGGATGGACCGCGGGAGGCCTTGGCCAAGAGCAGCCTGTCTTCCAGCAAAAGCGGAACGCTCTTCGGCTACAGGCCCTTTTCACAGCCGCTCTTCATCCCTTCGATTGCCCAGGCACGGTCCCGCGGAACACTCTCGCCGAAACCGGGACAATACCCAAGAAACGGAGGACCGAACGGGAAGCCGCGCGCTCCTCGCGGGCGGTTCGACGACGTGGCCCATGGCATTGCCCCAGAGTTTGACGGCCGGGTCTCTGGCTTCCCCTGTCCGGACTGGAACCGATTCTCCAGCCATGCCCACGAAAAGGAATATCGCATCGTCATCGAGGAGACCGTCCAACAATTCTTTCCCGGAGTCGACACGCCGATTTTTGCCTTTCGTGACGCGTTTGCGAACGGTCCGGGAAGAACACCAGGTCCGACCTTCCTGTCGCGCTTCCGGGAACCCGTGGTGGCGCGGTTTGAGAATCACGTCACCAGAACCCGAGGGCCGATCAACACGACCGGGCACGATACCGAGGCCTCGCTCCATCTTCACGGCAGCCACGTCCCGGCTCATGCGGACGGCGCGCCGGACTTCTATGTCTTGGCCGGCGAGGCGAGAGACTATTACTGGCCGAATATCGCGCCGCGCGTCACACAGGCCGATCGACGGGCGAGAACTTGCGACGGCGACTTCGATCCCGCCTGGATTCCCTCCACGCTCTGGTATCACGACCATGCGATGGACCTCACGGGGTTTAACGTGAGTCGAGGTCTGGCGGGGTTCTATCTCCTCTTCGACGAACGGGAGGAACAGTTGATCGCGGGCAAGGTCCTGCCCGATTCGTTTCAAGGGTTCGATATCGGGCTGGCCCTGACCGACCAACGGTTCAACGCCGATGGGGCCCTCTCCTATGATTTCGGCGCTTCCGGGTTTAGCATGGGTAAAGATCGAGTCCCCCGCAGTGGAAGTAGATGGCCGTCTTGAAATTCTCGATGTTCCGGAAGCCGCAGGCCATGCTCTTGATCTTCTGAATCTTGCTGTTGAGTCCCTCGCTCATCGCGTTGGTCACCGGATGCTGGTAGTAGGTCAGGATGTTGTCGATGTGCCGGCGAACCGTCTCGGCCGCCTTGCGAATCGGCTCCAGCCGGCTGTGCGTCGCCCAGAAGTACCACCGCTTCCAGAACTTCCAGCCTGAGGCCGGATAGACGTAGTGCCACAGACGGCGCAACGACTCCTTGATGGCCCACGCCCGGCCGACCTTCAACTCCTGGCGCTTCAAGGCGTTGAATTCATTCCTCCGTCGGTCCGGCACGTTCTCCCGGCTGTAGAGCCAGAGGTACTTGCTGCCCTTGAGCGTCTCGTCGCCCGACGCCATCAGCGCTCGGTGCTCCGGCTTGCGGACCGTGTCCACCGCCTTGCCCACATAACCCATGACGTGGAAGCGATCAAAGACAATTTTCCCTGCGGCATCGGGAACGTGGTCGCGGGTCGCGTTGCTATAGGGCTCCCACATGTCCATCGCCACCGCCTCGATGCCCGCAAGCTGTTCCTGGGAGAGCCCCTTGTAGTAGCCGTTCAGGCTCTCCGTCTTACGGTCTGCGGCGATATGCTCCACCGTCCCCTCGTCCAAGTCACACACCAGCGTCAGGTACTTATGCCCCTTGGCCGCCGCCTTCTCGTCGACCCCGATCTGCCGTACGACCTTCGGCGCTTTGCGCTGCCGCCCGCGCGTGACCGCGCGCTCCATGATGCCCCAGGCCTCATCCCAGCTGAGCCGCAAGATCTTCGTGGCTCCCGTCACGTCGCATTGCCCCAGCACGTCGATGGCCAGGCGCTCGAACAACAGCGTGAACCGCGACCGCGGCGCCGCCCACGGCACCACGACCTGGACCACCCCGTGTTCTCCGCACTCCACGCGAGGAATGCGTGCCTGAAGATACGTCTGAAACTGGCCACTGTCCAAGTGGCGCCAGGTCCGCTCCTCGGCGTGATCGTACAGCGGCAGCGTCGTGGTGCAGTGAGGGCACACCCACGATACGCCCTCCGGGTGCTCCGCCCACACGTCGACACGTTGCCCTTTGACGTTCAGATCCACGCGGCTCACGGTCCACGGCGACTTCAAGCCCAGCAGGTATTGATACAGCGCGGTGTCGTGCATGGTCGGTCCCTCCTTGTAAGGCCGCCATGCTACCCCTTCAGGCTACCCATGCGAAACCCGGAAGCACCATGATTTCTTTGACCACAACGGCCGCCTCGGCGATGTCTTCACGGTCAACGGGACGGTCCAGCCATACCTGGAAGTGCAGAGGCGCAAATACCGGTTCCGCATCTTGAACGCCTCGAATGCGCGCGTGTATCAGTTGCGGCTGAGCAGCGGCCAACCCATTCTTGTGTTCGGGGCCGACAGTTGGCTCTTCCCCAAGGCCGGTGTCGTGAAGAGCTTCGAGATCTCCAGTGGCCAACGCCATGACGTGATCATCGACTTCAGAAACGCGCCCGACGAGGTGTTTCTCGAGAACATCATGAGCCAGTCCAGTGGGCGCAAGGGGGATGGGGTGGACCCCAGCAAGCCCACGCCGCTGCTGAAGTTTGTGGTGAGAGGGACCGCGGTGACCGATGACGTCACGATCGACGACGGCACGATCATTCGAGATCAGTGGGCGCCGATTTCGGACAATGAGGTGGTCGCGACGCGGAGCTTCGAGTTCGATCGCTCGCTTGGAGCCTGGACGATCAACGGTCGGTTTTTCAATCCGAGACGAGCGGACGCGCTGCCCGAACTGGGCACCACCGAACAATGGACCTTCGAAAACAGTTCAGGCGGCTGGTGGCACCCGATTCATACCCACCTGGAGGGCTTTCAGATCAAGACCCTCAACGGAAACACACCGCCCTTCGAGCGGTCGTTCAACAGCGACTTGGTCAATCTCCACGGCGGAGAAGTCGCCAAGGTGTTGGTCAAGTTCCGCACCTTTACCGGGCCGTTTGTCTTTCACTGTCACAACGTCGAGCACGAGGACATGCGGATGATGGCGGTCAATGACCCGAGGCCGGTCGGTCAACCCAGCCCGCTCGACGGAGAAACTCGGATCGATCCGGACGTCTCCGGGGTCGTTCCGGATTGTACGGAGCTGGAAGACGAGCAGCGCATTTATTTCAACGCCGCCGGCGATCTAGATCGCGTCAACCGGCGAGGGGTGGGATTCCCTGAATGCGAGTTCGACATCAACAAGAGGGGCAATCAATCGTGACCACGAAGGCTCCGCACCAGTCGTGGGGTTTCTGGGTCTTCATGGCCTGTGCGGGAATCGTGCTCACCTGCTCTCTGGCCAGGTCCCAAAGCGTGGGGAAGGAGGAGAGCCCGAAGGGTCTCATGGCGTCCACCTTCGAACAGGGCACGGCGAACCGGCGAGGCTCTGAGGGGAAGCCGTCGGACGTCTTTCCCAATATCCTCTTGCGCACGCAAGACGATACGCCGGTCCGTTTTTACGACGACCTGGTCAAGGGCAAGACGGTCCTCGTGAATTTCATCTATACGAGCTGCCGGACGAGCTGTAGCCCAACCACCGCGAACCTCGCGAGGGTCCACAAGCTCCTGGGAGACCGGGTCGGACGAGATCTATTTCTGCTGTCTATTTCGCTTGATCCGGTGGTGGATCAGCCGAAGAAGCTGAAAGAGTATGCCGCGAGATTCGGCCAGTTCCGGGGATGGTATTTCCTCACCGGGAATGAAGCGGAGATTGACGACTTACGCCGGAAGATGGGGGCCTACGATCTCGATCCTGTCATTGATGCCGACAAGACCCAGCATGCGGGAATCGTCATTGTCGGCAACGAGACCACGAACCGTTGGTCGTCGTTGCCGACCCTGATGGACTATCGGCAAATCGCCCAGACGGTGCTCCGGATCACCCGGAATCGTGGGTGAGATCAGGTTGATCGAGAGACGCGAGGTCCTGGTCGACATTCAGGGCTTCGCGAGGAGATGCGACGCGAACTCTCATGCCTCTTCGGACGCGGCTGGAGACCTCGGGGCGACCGGCCACCGGGATGCTCAGGCCCCTCCTCGACGGTCGACGAACGATCGTTGTGCCTGCCCGACCCCGTCGAGATCTGTCGCCACTCCTGCGGCCTGGTCCGTCTCCTCTATACCTCTCATGGGGGGCCTTACCCCCCACCAGGGAGGTATTGTTCGAGGCGCCCTCTCCTACTACCATGGCCCAGACCATCTGGCTATGTCCCAA
>SWDL01000153.1 GCA_005116795.1 Nitrospira sp.
GGCCGAACGCATCGGGTGGCGGGAAACCTATGTCGTGATGGCGGCGTTGATGGCCGTCGGTCTTCTGACGACGTTGATCAGCCCCGAGCCGGCTGCGCCGATGCAGGCGCCGCGCAGCCTGTCCGACGCCGTGTGGCTGCCGCTGCGGGAGTTTTTCGGGCGCACGCGCGCCGTCGAACTGCTGCTCGTGGTGGTCTTGTACAAGGTCGGCGATGCGCTCGCCGGCGCCCTGTCCACGGCCTTTCTGATCCGGGGCATGGGCTTTTCGCCGACCGAGGTCGGCCTGGTGAACAAAGGCCTGGGGCTGGCGGCGACGATCTTCGGCGCGCTGGTCGGCGGCGCGGCCATGGCCCGGCTGGGGCTATTCCGGTCACTCGTCGTCTTCGGGGTGCTTCAAGCGGTGTCGAATCTGTCCTTCATGGCGCTGGCCTGGAGCGGAAAGAGTTACCCGCTCATGGTGGGCGCCGTGGCGATCGAAAATCTCTCGGGCGGGATGGGCACCGCCGCCTTCGTCGCCCTCATGATGTCGCTCTGCGATCACCGGTTTACCGCGACGCAGTTTGCCCTCTTGTCGGCGCTGGCTGCCGTGGGGCGGGTGCTCGTCGGACCGCCGTCCGGCTATCTGGTTCAGCAGGTGGGATGGGTCGCCTTTTTTCTGATCACGACGCTGGCCGCGCTGCCGGGGCTCTGGCTGCTCCTGCGGCTCCGCGATCCGCTGACGCGGCAGGAGATGGGGCCTCTCGCGGAGCGTGGATCACCGGCGGCTGTCACGCCATCTTCCGCTGGAGAAACAGCACGTACAGCATAAGGACGGGGAGCGGGGCCAAGAGAAACGGCAGGAGCCAGAGCCAGACGTTTTTCCCCCGGACACGGGCCTGGTCGATCATCCACACGAAGACCCAGAGGACCATTCCCGCATAGTTCAAGGTGATCCATCGCGTGGTATGACTCTTTAAAGCGCTCACAGTCGCCGGGGAACTTTGGATGAGGAAGACGAGGGTCAGCAGGGCGAAGGCGCCGAGCAATCCGAACGCGAGTTGCTTATTCCAGACGTACATGGGGATACCTCCCTTGGTCGGTAGAGTTTCCTGACACCTGCGCGATCGACGCGACAGCAGGCCGAGCCGGTGACGGCCGGCCCGATGGGGAACATAGGCAAACCAGGTGAGCCTGTCAATTCCAGGCGGCGTCGGCGCCACTCTCCGAGAGAGGCGTGCTCTCCGTTGCAGCGGCGCGTTGAAGAAGGAGCCGTGCGGCACATGAAAATCTGGATGCTGTTGGCGATCGTCGTCCTGTTGAGCGCGGCGATGGGGCTCGCGATCAGCAATCCCTCTTCACTCGACTATGAGTCGTTTCTTCAGGGGCAGATTGTCGCGGCCCTGGAGCGCATGGACGCACAACCCTCCGCCCGTGATCGCGCCATTTTCAGGGAGGTCATCAAGACGCACGACAACCAGGTGGTGCATGCCTTCGTCCTGCCGGCGACGCTTCGCACGAACTACGGCTTCTGGAGCGTCTTTCAGACGCAACTCTTCGGGGTTGACGTCGTGGTGTACGGCGTCGCCGGGCGCTTCATCCCCAGGGATGACCCTGAGGCACTCATCCGGAAGCTGGGTACTATGGTGATGACCCCTGGAAAATAATTCGATTCCGCCGAGAAATTTGCCGCTCTTTCGGCATTCTTTCTGTGGATAACTGGCTACCACAGGTCTCCTAATCCTGATCCAGAGCCATCAAAATATTATTCACAGGCTTTCCACCGTTTCCACTAAAAAACCACAATATATAGTTGACAAAGAAATAGCCTCGCCATATATTGCGTATTCTCAGCTCTCATACAGCATCGTTTTTTCCGCATTTTTAGAGCGAAAGAGGCGATTCACAGTGGATTCAGAAGCCTCTCGGCGTGACCACAAGCATCAAACAGATAAGACTAGTGTAAGGGGTACTCCTCAGGGTCATTTCTGACCCAAGCCTGCCGGCGGCCCAGTGGGCTCCCAGCAGCGTAGGCAGAGTGACAGCTTCTTGCGCGTGGGCCCGCCGACCAAGGTCGGGCTCGTGACCAGGACCTATGGACCATGGAGGGCTGTTGTGAGGATTGAGCGTCGATTCACCAAGCGAGGGCAGAGCCCCTATGAGGGGATCCAGTTCGTCAAGCGCACGTCGGAAATCAAGAACCCCGACGGGTCGACTGTGTTCAAGCTCGAGGGGATCGACGTGCCGGAACAGTGGTCTCAACTAGCTGTGGACATTCTGGCGCAGAAGTATTTCCGGAAAGCCGGCGTCCCCCAGATGGATGCGGAGGGAAAGCCCAGGCACAGCCCGGATGGGAAGCCGGTCGTGGGCGGCGAGCATGACGCACGGCAGGTGTTTCATCGTCTCGCCGGCTGCTGGATGTTTTGGGGAAAGAACTACGGCTACTTCAGCACAGACGAGGATGCGAGCGGTTACTATGATGAAATGTGCCTGATGTTGGCTCGGCAGATGGCCGCGCCGAATTCGCCGCAATGGTTCAATACGGGATTGCACTATGCCTACGGTCTCACGGGGCCGGCGCAAGGCCATTTCTATGTCGATCCGGTCAAGAAGGAATTGACCAAGTCGTCCAATGCCTTCGAGCACCCGCAACCCCATGCGTGCTTTATCCAGTCCATCGATGACGATCTCGTCAATGACGGCGGCATCATGGATCTGTGGCGCCGGGAGGCGCGGCTCTTCAAGTATGGCTCCGGAACCGGGACGAACTTCTCCAAGCTGCGCGGCGACAATGAGCCGCTGTCGGGCGGCGGACGTTCGTCGGGGCTGATGTCGTTCCTCAAGATCGGCGACCGGGCCGCCGGGGCGATCAAATCGGGCGGGACCACGCGTCGCGCCGCCAAGATGGTCTGTCTCGATCTCGACCATCCCGACATCGAAGAGTTTGTCGATTGGAAGGTGATCGAAGAGCAGAAGGTCGCCGCATTGGTGACCGGGTCGAAGATCTGCGCGCAGCGCCTCAATGAAGTCCTGAAGGCCTGCCATCTGCCCAACGACGAGAAC